>CAYJMO010000079.1:0-8931 GCA_964371365.1 uncultured Oscillospiraceae bacterium | reverse complement strand
GTTTTCTCTCTCCGGTTCCGGTTCCGGTTCTGGCTCCGGTTCCGGTTCCGGTTCGGGCTCCGGTTCCGGTTCCGGTTCGGGCTCTACAATTGGTTCGGTGGCTATCGCCTGTATTATCTCCCCTTCCTGTTTAAAGGAGGTTGCGCTAATAGGTTGAAAGCTACCTTCTACACCAAAGCTGAAATCATAGATGCCCGGCACAAGTCCGGACACGATACACACATCGTCGGAAAACTCGGTAGCGACCTCGACGCCGTTTACCCTGACTGCGATATCGGAGGTAAGGCCGCTTATACGAAAATCGGCGGCACTCACCGTAACGACAAAGCTGTTAAAAGGCCAGGTCAAGGGCTCTTCAGCGATGGAAAAGGAGGAAAAGTCACGAGATTCACCGCTGTTGAGTTGGGTCTTGAACTGTATTATATCCGCCTCATCAAAAGAGGTTGCCATGTTGCGCAGTTCATCATCGGTCGGCTCGATATCTATGAAAACGGCGGATTCACGTATCTCGTTTACATCGGCAAGGGCAAGAGCTTGTGCAAAGTTATTTATTGCCGCCGCCTGGTTGTGGGTCAAAAACATATAAACACTCGCTATTACCAAGGAGGTAACTATAGACAGTATCCCCAATAAAAGCAGTGGGGTCACAATCCCACGGTTTTTAACCTTCTGCTTGTCGACCGGTCGACGTGTCCCACCGGAGGCAGGACGAGAAACCGGAGCTCTTTCATCCGAGGGTTGTGTCTCGGAGGTTAAGACCCCTGAATTAATTGCGATATTCTCAAAAAGCTGATCGGCATCAAACTCCGGTGTTGCGAGCTTGGTGCCACAGCTATTGCAAAAAAGCTGATCATCGTTTGAAACGTTACCACATCTCGGGCAGTGCATGTAAAAACTCTCCTATGTCTATGTATAAAAAGTATAGTCCTTTTTTTTGTCAATATTCATTGCCAACTACCCTCTATTATAGTATAATAAAGGGGAAAAGGCAACCGTTATAGGAAAAGTATATGTCAGTTGAGCCTAAAAAAATTATTATTAGTGCCGTATATATTGTTATAATAACACTTTGCTCACTTGTGGAAGGACAGGGCGGGCTGATGTTGGCATACACCGTAATATCCTTTTTGTTTGTGCTTTCACTTCGTTTTTTGGGTGTGAAATGGGGATTTGCCTTTGCGGTTATTGCCCCGATTATCAGCTTTATCTGCAATGATATAGAAATTTTCGTTTTCATTTTTGTTATTATCTTTGGTAACGGCCTATATGTGCTCACCCTCTATCTTGCGCCTAAGGTCATAGAGCCTTCATATAAATTCTTTTTATTTTTGACACCTGTCCTCGGTGGGGCACTTCTAAAATACTATGTTCAGTTTTTTTCCGGTGCGAAGTTGATGCCCTATCTTTTAATGTTTAATGAGGATCAGATGGTTGCAACAAGGGCTGCATTTAGCTCACTACACCTGTTAAGCACCTTGATCGGTGGTATAATCGGGGTGGTTACTGTTTATATTTATAATAAAGTCAAAGCAAAAAAAATTGACGATAACAGAGATCTTTCGATGGAAAATAAGGATTAATATTAATGAAATATACACCGTATAAATCTTCAAGACCGACAAAAAATAGCTCCCCGAGACCTGCGAGTGCAAAGAGGGGTGCCACACCGAGAAAAAAGTTTGGTGCTAATATACTGATCATTATCTGTATCGTTATAACTGCGCTTGCAGTCTCGATAGCATTGCTTTTGCCGATGATTAACGACTATAGGGAGGATGCTCAACCTCCCGTAGCACCGCTACTTATCAGCGAGAAGGTAACCGGTATCTATGTAAATCCCGCCGAGCTATTCACCGAGACTATGCTGGAGGAGGAACGGCTTGCCGTCACCGAGCGTCTGGTGGAATATTGTGCCTCAAACGGCATTAACACTCTGTTTTTCTACACTAAATCTGGGGAGAGTGCCTATTATGACGATCGCAATTTTGAGCCCTTCTTTGAAGATTTCGACCCACTCTATGAGGTCTCGGCTGCTGCGAGTGAAAAAGGGATTGGTATAGTTGCCCTGCTTGATCTATACGGCGCCGATGCGATGGAGTTTGATGCGACGGTATCGCAGGGTAGATATGACGCTACCGACGAAAAGTACGGGGCACTACTTGCCGAGAGCTTGGCAAGGCTTTGCAAACGCTATCCGGTTGGAGGATTAGCTTTTTATAACCTGTCCGAGAACGAGATCGCTTCGGTTGACACCTTGATGGACAACATAGCGCTTGACCTCGCAGGACGGGAGGTTGGTATGCTGGATGAAGGTTGGCAGAGTGCGAGTTTTAACGATTTTATTATCGCGGACGCTGTGAATATCGAGGGTGTTTTGTCTGTTGCAGGTGCACCGACAGCCTATATTTCACAAGGGAGCGGCACCGCCGACGAGATGCTCTTTAATACCTACATGCATGCGAGCTCCCCCGAGTTTGGTGGAATTATAGTTGGTGATTATGAAGAGGTTGCGGCAGATATTCTCGAGATGGCAAAGGCGGCGGCCGTACCGCAGGCGGATAACCTCATCCCGAGCTACACCCCAAAACAGGTGCTTGAGTTGAGTGAGCCGATTACCGGAGAGCTTAGCACCACCTGGTCAAGTTACTTTATCATGGGTTTTTCTGACCCGAGTCAGCCGCTTTATATGAACGATGCAGAGGTTGTAAGAAACGGTAGCTCCGGTATGTTTGGCATATTGGTCGAGCTTGCTCTCGGCGACAACAGCTATGTGTTTACTCAAGGTGATACATCGGTGAGCGCCAATATCGAGCGGTATACCTACAGCGGCAGTAGCGGTGGAACTACCCATGACGGAACGGTAGCCGTAGCGGACGGTAGATTTGTAGAGATAACAGAGCCTATCGCGAGCGCCCTGTACGATCCGGCGAGCGACGGCAATATTTCGGAGACATTTCGAAAGGGTGCGCGCTTTTTAGTGGTGGATAGCAAAACGGTGGTGCGCAGTAATCAGACCACCTACGCATATCAGCTTAACTCGGGTGACTGGGTTATGACACGAAATACCACGCCGGTCGAGGGAGAACAGTCGGTGACATGCACCGGACTTACACTTACATCCGCTGAGGATACGGAGTATATTAACTTTGACGGCATGAATGGTATTGTTGCATATGACGAGCGTCAGGGCAACCTTTTGACAGTGACGCTCCACGGAGTTAACTTCACCGCCGCACAGGGATTTGCCACACAGATTGCGGACTCGTCCACCTATATTGACACGCTTGAAATTGTCATAGAGGGCAATGTCACGACAATGTCCTTTGGGCTTTCCTCAACGACACCGGTTTGGGGGCATTATATAGAATACCGCGAAGGTGGCATGGGGATAGAGCTTATCGGCGCACCGCCGGAGCCGGTCGGCGCACCGCTCGAGGGATTCACCGTTTTAGTTGATGCAGGTCATGGAGGGGATGATAGCGGTGCTCTCGGTGTAGGGTCGGGAGATGGCGTGCCGACGGAATCACAGCTCAACCTCACCCAGGCGATGGCGATAAAAATTTGGTTGGAACAGCTCGGCGCCCAGGTGATTATGTCACGCACCGACGACACAACAGTCTCACTACAGGAGCGATTGGAGCTGTCTTTTAGCACAAAGCCACATTTTTTTCTGTCGGTTCATCATAACAGCGTCGCCGAGACGAGCGACGGCAACAACAGCAAGGGTGTCGAGGGTTACTATTTTGAAGAGACCTCCCAACCGTTTGCCGCGGCTTTGACCGACCGTGTTTCGCAGTATACCGAAAGGGAACATCGCGGCGATCATTACAACTATTTTTATGTAACGCGTTCCACCGGCGCCATGTCGGTTCTTTATGAATATGGTTTTGTACGCAACCCCGAGGAATACGAGGATCTTTACTCGGAGCAGGGTATCTACTCCGCCGCATACGGCACCGCACAGGGCATCATAGACACGGTGGAAGATTTTTATAATCGGCACATGACCTAAACACCAATCAAGGAAAAGGAGATATTATGGATGTAGCACAGATGAGCATGAACATGAGCACCGCGGAAACTCTGCACGATGTCACCATTGCTATGGCAAAAAAGACGATGGACATGGTTGAACAGCAGACCGACGCACTTATCGACATGGCGGACGCCGCAAAGCCGACACCCCCGACCGACACCATTGCCATCAACAGGAGGGTGTGACATCACTCGTCAATGAAAAGACTGTATATTAAACTGACCGAGGGATTGATAGGTACAAAGCTGATTGTCGGCTTTGTACTTATTTTGGTGTATATAATAGCACTTCCCATCGCCGGAGCAAGTCTGTCAGACTTTGCGATATACGCTGTTTTTACAATAGTGGCGGTGCTTTTATCCGGCTATGGGATGTATCGTCTTTTACGGTTGGATAAGTTTTTCAACCACTTAGCGATAGGTTTTTCCTTTTTTCTCGGCTCGGCGCTTTTGATGTTGCTTTTTATGCTTGATTCCTCACTCGGGCTATCAAGGCTTAGTCTTTTACTGTTGTCGCCGTTTGTGATATCTGCTGTGGTAGCGATAAAAAAGGAGGGGCGATACAGGGTTGCCGCTACCCCTCAAAATGCATTTTTACTGCTTTTCATCGGTGGGATAATGTCGGTGGTAGCGTTTGCGGTGGTGATGAAAAATGCCCACCCTGCAAGCGTCGGACAAAACGTGCTGTCCAACGATCTTATGTGGCATGTCGGCAATGCAGGCAGTTTTTTATTGTCGATACCGCCGCTTGATCTGCGTGTTGTGGGCGTTGAATTTTCCTACCATTATCTGAATGAGCTTTTTGTTGCCTCGATTTCTTATTTTACCGGTCTGCCGGTTTATGATATACTCGCTCTTTTTAACCAAAGTCTTTTAATGCCGGTGCTTATCCTGTCTCTTTTCGGACTGGGCAGGATTGTATACAAAGGGGATATTCTACGCACAAATATATTCACCCTCTCTATTTTCAGCTTCACCTGTTTGAGCCTGTCCGGCGTCCTTTTCACCGGCGGCAGTCTATTTGCAAACTCGATGATAACCGCGGTGATCACCAACATAAATGCGGTTGGGCTTGCACTCGTTTATCTGTGCATCTTCTGTGTGGCGGTCTATGCAATGTCGGAAAAACACGGGAGATTCATATCGGTTTCAGCGGTTTTAATCCTCTCGTTAACATTGGTAACATTTTCAAAGTCACCCATCGCCGGCATTGCGGTAGCCGCCCTATGCGCAGCCGCGATTGCTCGAATTTTTCAGTGTAAATTTAGGTTTAAGGAGTTAACCGTCGCCGCACTATGTGCCGGTTTGTTTTTACTGTTATATTTCGAGTTTTTTTCGCACGGTGCAAAGACTTCACTCAGTTTAGACCTCATGACCACCGTGTCGCAGAGCTATTTTGGCAATTTCTTGCCTCAAAATATTAACAACGATAGCCTAACCATCTTTCAGGTTGGGGTTATAATCTTATTTGCGTTGTTGCAGTTCTTCTGCCTTTCACCCTTTGTGGTGTCGGTGTTCATCCTCTCCTGTTTTAAAGGGGTGGTAAAGTTCAAAAAACTGGACCTGTTCACCTTGTTTTGTTTTGCGGTAGGTATCGGTGGGACGCTCGCATTTTTCATCTATGCTCAACAGGGTGCAAGTCAGGTTTATTTTTTGTATGCCGCCCTTTTTTGTATGCACATAATCGCTGTTCGGGAGTTTGATTTTGTGAAAAAATCCCCGTTCAACATCTTCTGTTATGCGATGTTGGGGCTCAGCCTTGTTACCACAATTTTCTTATACATAAACCTCGTCGGTTCCGGATTTCGGCAGTTTTTATACCACTACGATATAATTGATAAGTATGATTACAAGGTGGTTGTGCGCGCGGAGGATGAGCTCGCAGGTCACTTTTTGAACGAGAATATGAAAGAGGAGGAACTCTTTTTAACCAACAGGATTAACGGCGATGCACCGCAGATTTCAGCGGTTTACAGCTGTTTTTCCGGACGCAGTGCGTACCTTGAGGGGTATAAATACACGGCGCAATTCTTTTCCGACACTCCCGGTTTTCCCGATGTTGCCGAGATGCACCGCACAGCCGATGCGGTTTTTCATCCCGACACCGAAATAGAGTGGATTAAGGAACTGGCCGCGGAATATAACATAAAATACATTGTTTACTCCTCGCAGGAGGTGGGCAGTGTCGAGCATCTTCACGAATTTGATGTCGTGTTTCAGGATGGGACTGTTACTATATTTGAGGTTTAGTTAAGATACTGATATTTCGCCGCAAAACCGTCTCCCCTCGCCATTCCGGCGTCCTACCGCGCAGTTGTTTTGTCAGTGATAGGTTTGTGTACTCCGTGACTATGTCGTCACAAAAGCAGTCCATTCCGCGCGGCAAGTCGGTGTTTACCGGACATACTTTTTGACAGATATCACAGCCGTATATACTGCCGGATCGTCTTAAAATATCCGCCTTTTCGACGGTGAGCTCTCCTTTTTGCTGACTTATGTAGGAGGCGCAAAGGGTGCGGTCGAACTCCTCCGGTGAGTTGCCTATAGCTTTCCCCGGACAGGCCTCGGCACAACGTGCACACCCGATACATTCGCTCGGCGCGTGACGTTTTGCGTTAAAAACTTCCGGTGGTGTATCGGTTGCGACAACGGCGATAAAGATAAAACTGCCAAGTTCGTCGTTTTGTAGCAGGTTATTGCGCCCCTTTTTGCCTATGCCTGCCTCGACTGCCGCCGCGACCTCGTGAAAGGGGGAGTCGTCCACAAACAGTTTAAAAAAATGTCCCGGGTGCGTTTTTTCAAGCCGTGATAGTTCCGGCGACATAAGCTCCCCTATGACACGGTGATAGTCCTGTTGGGTGGCAAAGAGTGCGGCGTTTGAAACAAGTCCCTCGCTACAAAAGTATGGAAAAATCGCGACGAGCAACGTTTTTGTGCCGTTCGGGACACGGCGAGAGTCCGCGTTTTTGCGCACAAGCCCACTCCAAAATGCAACCGCCGCCGATGGCACCGACTGCATAAAAGGTCGGTTTTTGTCTAATGTCAATATCTCACTCCTTTATATAGTCCTTCAACCCCGACAATCACCTATCGTCTTTCAAGCTGAACAACCATATTAAACATTCTGTAATGTTAAAAAATATCAAATAAAAATCAAGCTTGTGTAAAGACTTGACTTTTCATAAAGTTATAACTGCTTGTCGAACTATTCTTATTTTATCATAAATTACTTTTTTTTGCAAATAGTGAGTATAAACACCACTGCAATAAGTCTATACTATCGTTATCGAGTTTAATGTGAGAGTGACGATGAGAACAGACGATAAATTTTATAAGGAAATGGTTAAAAAGAACACTCCTCCATCCAAACGAGGAAAAGATTTTTTCTTTGCGTTTGTGATAGGGGGAGGCTTTTGCGTGCTGGGTCAACTATTGCGAACCCTCTTTTTCACGCTCGGGCTGAACGAGGAGATGACCGGTCTTGCGGTGTCTGTCGCACTCATCGGGTTGTCGGTGCTGTTGACCTCACTCGGGCTATACTCCAAGATTGCAAGGGTCGCCGGCGCCGGTTCACTTGTGCCGATTACCGGTTTTGCCAACGCCGTAGCCTCACCGGCAATAGAATTTAAAACGGAGGGTTGGTTGACGGGAATATCGGTCAAGATGTTTGCAATAGCAGGTCCGGTGGTGGTGCTCGGGATATTTTTCACCTCCTCGATAGGGGTTTTATATCATGCGATTACTACGATTTTTGGTGGGGAGTAGGGGTGCTGTTTTTACACTCTACAAAGGAAAGGATAAGTTATGATTAAATTTGCTCACCCTCCCTCCATCGTTGCCACCTCGGCGGTAGGAGGAAAAAAGGAGGGGATGGGTCCCTATGGAGATCGCTTCGATAGGATATTTGAGGACGAGATGCTCGGTACTACCAGCTGGGAGCTTGCAGAGGCGCATTTTCAGCTGAATGCGGTAGAGCATCTTTATAAAAAGACCGATCGGCGCGCAGATATTCTTCTCGCCGGCGATCTACAGAGTCAGTGCACCGCTTCCTCCATGACCGCGCGGGAGCTCGGTCTGCCTTTTGTTGGGATGTTCGGTGCCTGTTCCACCATTGCCGAGACACTCGCGAGCGCCGCCTGTTTTGTCGCCGGAGGCTTTTCAAAAAACGCACTTTGTCTTACCTCCAGTCATTTTTGTAGTGCCGAACGTCAGTTTAGGACACCGCTTGATTACGGTGCAAAACGCACTTCTACCGCCCAGTGGACGGTCACTGCCGCAGCCGCCGCACTGGTCGCACGTGCCGACAAGGCTCCCTTTATCACCGGTGCAATGTTTGGGAGGGTCATCGACCTTGCGGTGAGCGATCCTGCCAATATGGGTGCGGCGATGGCCCCTGCGGCGCTGGATACACTTTCAAGATATCTTAAAAACAGCAATACAAAGCCGGAAGATTACGATAAAATCTACACCGGAGATCTCGGTTTGCACGGCAGTGACATGTTTTTGCGGCTTGCGGAAAATGAGGGTCTCACAGTAAAAAATCACACCGACTGCGGCTGTGAGATATTTGATACAGAAAAACAAAATGTCGAGTGTGGCGGCTCGGGGTGTGGGTGCAGTGCCTCAATACTCGGCATGAAGATTATCCCCGATCTACTCAATGCCGGACGGGGGAGGGTGCTGTTCATGGCGACCGGAGCACTGTTAAGTCCGGTGACCGTCGGTCAGACCGAGACTATCCCCGGCATAGCGCATATAATTGAGTTGAATCGAGAGCTATAAACATTATTTAATGCCTGCTGAACAACTTAAAAATAGCTTTATCAAGCTACAAAAAACTATTTTTAAGTTGTCAAAGTGCAAGGGTTTTCCTAATATTCAGACAAAAGCCTTGCA
>CAYJMO010000078.1:0-9244 GCA_964371365.1 uncultured Oscillospiraceae bacterium | reverse complement strand
GTGGTGTAGTAGTTGGTGGCTGTTTTGTCTTTTCTGACATCTTTATAATTTTTTTTTTTTTTTGTTTTTATATTTGTTTTTGAATATTTTACTTTTTTTCCTGTAATCGCCACCGCGGTGATTTCTATATTCCCCGTGATGTTTGCTTGGGGGATGGTGAGCGTGCCGTCAGAGCGGGTGTATGTATAACCGCTTGCGTCAAGCGTTGTACTTCCCACCTTTACGGTGATAGCATGGGGCAAAAACCTGCCGTTTGTTGCCGTGAGCGTGGCGGTGTAGTTGGCGGTGGGGGTGCTACCTGTGTGCGCTATAGACAACGCTCCGTTGCTTGTAATATTTGTTAAATTGTATTCTATCCGATAAAAATTGCCGTCTTGAACGGATACGCTGTAGTGTTTTCCTGTCGGTGATATTTCGTCAGAACCTATATTAACTTTTTTATCCTCGCTAACGGCTCTGCCGTCGTTGCCGCCGGTACCGGTGCGGCCGTCAGCGCCGGTGTTTATGTCGCCGGTGCCGCCGTTTCCGCCGGTGCCGCCGCTACCGCTGTTGCCACCGTTTGCAGTCAGTGTACCGATTGTAATTGATATATCGTTATAAATTCCGTTGCCGGCGTTGCCGCCGTTGCCACCGTTGCCACCGTTGCCGCCGATAACGCTAAGGCTGCCGCCGTTGCCACCGTTACCGCCGGTGCCTCCGGTGCCGCCGGTTGCAGTCAGCGTGCCGTCAATTTGCTCTACAGTTCCGCTGATTCCGGCACCGCCGCTACCGCCGCTACCGCCGGTGCCGCCGTTGCCGCCGATAACGCTAAGGCTGCCGCCGTTGCCACCGTTACCGCCGGTGCCTCCGGTGCCGCCGGTTGCAGTCAGCGTGCCGTCAATTTGCTCTACAGTTCCGCTGATTCCGGCACCGCCGCTACCGCCGGTGCCGCCGTTGGCGCCGATACCGCTAAGGCTGCCGCCGTTGCCGCCGGTGCCGCCGTTGCCGCCGTTGCCGCCGTTGCCGCCGTTGCCACCGGTTGCAGTCAGCGTGCCATTCAAAATAGTTACATTTCCGTTAATTCCGGCACCGCCGTTGCCGCCGTTGCCACCGGTTGCAGTCAGCGTGCCATTCGAAATAGTTACATTTGCGTTAATTCCGACACCGCCGTTGCCGGTGATGAATCCGCTGTCGCCGCTTACTCTCAAACTACCGTTGTTGCCGCTATCGCTACCATTAACAATTGTAAGTGCATTAGATGACATTTCAATGCCCGAGGCACCGCTCACACTATTAGCCTCATTCAAAATAATGGTGAGGTCACCGTTTGCCTCGATGCCGTGGTTTGCGCCTGATGCGTCTATATTTGCGTCGGTTAGGGTGAGTGTCGCCGTACTGCCATCATTCGTAAACAGCATCGTGCCATCACTTAGACCGTTAATCATGTCTTTATTATATGTTGTGCCGGCGGCAAGCACAGTGCCGTTCACCTTAACCTCAGTTGCCGCCGCCGCATAACCCGTAATGCTCACAAGATGGAACATACCCACCACCATAAAAAGCAGGAGTATCAGCTTTATTATCTTATTTTTCAGCTGTATGTCAGCTTTCATAAGCTCTCTTCAACGTTTTTATATCCTCATTCTATCGGATTATTTGTCCTTTTTGCAATATTTTATAGTGCTCCCCGTCTATAATCCCTTTGATTATACCACATATGAGCAAGAATAAGCAAGAAAAAAGTTAAAAGAAGATTTTTTCGAATTGGTTAAAACATGCGGAAATGTGAGTTGTGCTTTCCGAGAATGTGGAATTACAAGAAAAACCGGTGATAAGTGGTTAAACAGAAAAGAAAAACACAATGATCTCTGGCAAAAAGATTTTAAAGGGTATTTTTTTTAGGTGACAACACTCGTTGTTTTCCTTTTGGCGTTTTAGATGATCATTCAAGGTTTTGTTTGAAAATCAAACCGCATCATAACACTTTAAGTGTTACTGGAATTTTCAAGAGTCTTCTTTTGCATTTTTCGAGATTTTTTTATAATGTTTCGATATTACTTTTTCGACAGGTTTATCCGGCAAAAGCGGACGAACAATGCTTGCCCTTATAACACAACCCTTAGCCGTTAACCAAACCTGTCCTACACCCCAAACTCCCTATCTTCAAACTCATTTATCGCTGTTATCGCCTTGTTGAGCATATTTCGATCGGCAGGGTAGGCTAAACGCTTGAAAGCCTCCGCTATTGGTACGAACGCCGCCTCACGCAGTTCCTCCGTCTGTAGCCTTATGTTGTTATTCTCGGCTCTTCCTAAAAAATACACAACGTCCTTGGTTATCCCTTGGGTAGGATTATAGCGTGAGACCTCACGGTAACCGTCGATGAGCTGCACCGTTATGCCGGTCTCCTCAAATATCTCGCGGTGCGCCGTCTGCACCTCTGTCTCACCCGGTTCGACATGCCCTTTGGGAAAGGACCAGTGGCGACCGTGGACATGACAGATCAGCAAGACCTTGAGTTGATCGTCTCGTACTAAATAACATATCGCGCCACAGGATTTTTCATATTGCATCGGTATAGCATTTCCTTTCCTTTATATATAGGCATTTAATAAATCGCATTTTTCAGAACAAATGATCATTCTAAAAACAAAACTCGCCGTTCTTAAATATCTGTATCTCTTTTGCGTCCGACGTAATGCCGACAATGTCCATATCGTTGCGACCCACCATGACATCCTCATGCCATAGGCTATCGTTCACACCCTTTGCGAGCAACTCCTCATTCGTCATTGTGTCGCCACCCTTGACACAGGTGGGGTATGCTTTTCCAAACGCAATGTGACACGCCGCATTCTCATCATATAGTGTATTATAATATAGAAGACCACTGCGTCCGACGCCGCTATTTTTATCGACAAGTGCAATCTCACCTATACGGCGCGACCCCTCGTCCCCCTCTATCATCTTTTTCAGAAGGTCTTCGCCGACGCTTGCAGAATACTCCACCGCCACGCCGTCCTTGAAACGCACACATATACCCTCAATAACATCACCGTTATAGATGTATGGTTTTGAGCCGTACACGACGCCGTTCACCCTCTCGCGGTGCGGCGCGGTGAAAATTTCCTCTGTCGGAACATTGGCTATATAGTGATTACCCTGCGGTGTCACAGAATCGCCACCCTCCCAGATATGATCGTCCGCAAGTCCTATTTCAAGGTCGGTGCCGTTCGGCGCTGTCAGTCTTATAGAGGAAAAGCGATACTCGTTCATCAGCTCGCGACGCTTTGTTGTTTTTTCAAGATACAGCGCCCACTCCTTTTCCGGTTCGCCTGCACTAACACGAGAGCACTGGAAAATTGCCTCCCACATCTTCTCTTCGGCCAGCTCCTGCGAGATGCCGGGGAAAACCTTTTCATTCCATGCCTGTCCCGGAACCGCCACTATAGTCCACTGCACAAGACCGTTCATGGTGTACTTTCGTATGTTCTGCAGAGCAATATTCGCCGCTCTGTTGGAGGCCTCCACCTTATTGCCGTCAAGACCTTTAAAGAGTTCCGGATCACGAGAGATGATGTTGAGCAGAACTGCGCCACCCTCCCCCTCGATATAATCAAGACGTTGACGTTCTATATAAGGCTTGATGTCCTTTAACACCTCTATGTCACAATTCTCGATCTTCATGCGGGAGAGACGATCGTCGTTATAAAACACCACCACATCACGCGCGCCGAGACGGTATCCCTCCTCTGCGCACATAACAGCAAAGTCGGACGAGGCTACCGGGCAGGATATAAGCAGGTTTTGACCCTTTTTCAATCCTGCGGCGGTGGCAACCGCAAACTTCGCGTATTTTTTCAGCAGTTCTTTATTCATAATTTTATCCTTTTAATATGGGTTGGGTGAAATTATCATCTTGACAGCCGATCTCACTGCCTCTTCCTCCAATTCGATCAGCGGTATCTTGCTCTCCGCCTCGCTGACCTCGCCGAGTTCCGGTCGGGTCTTGGGGTGGGGCGGAGTGAAGATGGTGCAACAGTCCTCATATGGCTCGATGGAGGTATCAAAGGTTCCTATCCTTTTCGCAAGGGCGGTTATCTCAATCTTGTCGTTACAGATAAGTGGGCGAAGTATCGGCATGTTACTCACCGCGTCGCTGCAACAGAGCCCTTTCAGCGTCTGGCTTGCGACCTGAGCAAGGCTTTCGCCGGTTATAAGCGCGTCGCAGTTGTCCTTTATCGCAAGTTTTTCGGCGATACGCACCATACTTCGTCGCATTATTATAGTATGCAGTGGGGCTGGGGCATGTTGTCGCAACGCCTCTCCAATCGGGGTGAACGACACTGTGAAAAGCGGCAATTTACCGGCATGTCCCGACACAAGCTCGGCGAGGCGCTCCACCTTTTTTTGCGCCCTAAGTGAGGTGTAGGGTGGACTTGCAAAGTGCACCGCCGAGAGTCTGAGCCCTCTTTTAGCTGCGAGATAACCTGCAACCGGTGAGTCTATACCACCCGAGAGCAACAGCATCGCCCGGCCGCTACTACCGACCGGCATTCCACCCACCGCAGTTTGTTTTCCGGTATGCAGGTACGCCCTGCCGTCACGAATCTCCACAAACACAACAGTTTCGGGGGTTTTAACATCCACCGACAGATGTGGATAGGCGTTCAGTATAAACGCCCCAAGCTCCCGACCTATCTCCGGCGATTTGAGCGGGAAATTTTTATCGGCACGTTTCGCCTGCACCTTAAAGGTTTTCGCACCGAGGAGGTTGTCCGCAAAAAGTCGCACCGCCTCAGAGCATATCAGATCAAATTCACGCGGCAGGATATATGCACAGGACACGGCGGAAAGACCGAAAGTCCCTTTCACTATCGACAGAGCGCGCTCCATGTCGACACCCACTGCTTTCGGGCTTATAAAAAAGGTGGACTGGGAAACACTCACCGTGAACTCGCCCAAGTCGGCAAGGCGGTGGCGCAGGTTGCGTGCGATGGTATCCTCAAAACTGCGTCGGTTAAGTCCTTTGAGCGCGACCTCCCCCTCCGTTGCCATTATAATCTGTTCGTATTTTTTATCCGACATTATCACTGCCTTCACAACACTTTTTATATTTTTTCCCACTACCACAGGGACAAGGATCGTTACGTCCTACCTTAGGGCCTTTGCGAATATCAGGTTTTTTGACCGCCGGCTCACCACCGCCGCCGCCCGACTCGCCGGTGACCTTCGCGACCTGTTTGCGCACTATCGGCTGATTTTCCACAAGTTTTGCGGTCAGGACTATTCGCGCTGTCTCCTCCTTGATGGTCTCAATCATGTCATCAAACATGTCAAAACCTTCCATGCGGTATTCGATTACCGGATTGCGTTGACCATAACTGCGCAGGTGTATGCCGCGTCGCAGTTCGTCCATAGCATCGATATGCTCCATCCAGCGCAGATCCACCGTCTTGAGCAGTACATATCGTTCGAAATCCTGCATCCTTGCCTCGCCGAGCAGTTCCCGACGTTTTTCAAACAATTTAAATGCGCGTTCCTTTAATATAAGGGCGATGTCCTGTGGTTCTATCATTTCCAGTTCGTCATGACTATATTCAAAATCCTGCTCGGTGGTTAGCCAACCGAGGTAATGACTGCGCAGTTCGTTCAAATTCCAGTCATCTTTGGAGTCGCCGGTAAGGTTGCGCGCTATCTGAGACTCGATACTCTCCTCAATCATGGTCTTGACGTTGTCGGTCACGTCCTGCCCGTCCAAAACCTTTGCGCGTTGAGAGTAGATAATCTCACGTTGGGAGTTCATCACATCGTCATAGTCCAAAACATTTTTACGGGTGGAGAAGTTGCGAGCCTCCAACCTTTTTTGAGAGCTTTCTATCGTGCCGGTGACCATCCGATTTTCTATCGGTGTGTCCTCGTCCACGCCGAGGGTATTCATGACCCCCTGCACGCGCTCGCCACCGAACAGGCGCATGAGATCATCTTCGAGCGAGATATAAAAACGTGTCTCACCGACGTCGCCCTGCCGTCCGCTACGACCGCGCAGCTGGTTATCGATACGACGGCTCTCGTGCCGCTCTGTTCCTATTATAAACAGACCGCCTGCGTTTTTGACCTTTTCCGCCTCACGCTCCACCTCTTCACGGTGTTTTTCCGAAAGGGTGTCAAACGCTTCACGCGCCGCAAGTATCTCGGCATCGTCCGTCTCGCCGTGTCCGGTTGCCTCCACAATATGTTCCGGTAGGAAACCTTTTTTTGCCATCTCCTCCTTCGCCATAAACTCGATGTTACCGCCGAGGATTATGTCGGTACCTCGACCTGCCATGTTGGTGGCGATGGTGACCGCGCCAAACTGACCTGCCTGCGCGACGATGCCTGCCTCCTGCTCATGGAACTTTGCGTTGAGGACGTTATGCTTTATACCGCGACGTTTTAGCATTGCCGCAATTTCTTCACTCTTGTCGATGGATATTGTTCCGACCAGTACCGGTTGACCCTTTTCATGACACGCCACGACCTGTTCCACCACGGCGCGATATTTGCCTGCCTCTGATTTATAGACACTGTCATCATGGTCCTTGCGTCGGTTGGGTTTGTTGGGCGGTATCTCCACCACCTCAAGACCGTATATGTCGGAAAACTCTCCTGCCTCTGTTTTGGCGGTACCGGTCATGCCGGACAGTCCTTTGTACATTCTAAAATAGTTTTGAAAGGTGATGGTTGCGAGGGTGCGATTTTCACGCGCGATGGTGACATTCTCCTTTGCCTCGATAGCCTGGTGCAGTCCTGCGCTGTAACGTCTGCCCACCATCTGACGACCGGTGAACTCATCGACGATGACCACCTCACCGTTCTTTACTATATAGTCCACATCTCGCTTCATCACACCGTATGCACGGATCGCCTGATTGATGTGGTGATTTATCTCGGCACTCTCCCCCTCGGCGAGGTTCTCCACCGAGAAAAAGCGCTCCGCCTTTTCGATTCCGCGCTTCGTAAGGCTCGCCGTTTTGTGCTTTTCATCTATGATGTAGTCGGCATCGACCGTCTCGTCATGCTCCTGCTTGCTGTCCATCTCCACCATGCGGTGCGCCTTTAGCCCTCTCGCGAAGGTGTTGGCGAGCTTATAAAGGTCACTGGATTTATCCCCTGCGCCGGAGATTATGAGCGGTGTCCTTGCCTCATCGATGAGGATGCTGTCCACCTCGTCCACGATGGCGAAGTAGTGACCGCGTTGCACCTTGTTCTCTTTATAGGTGACCATGTTGTCGCGCAGGTAGTCAAAGCCGAACTCGTTGTTTGTTCCGTATGTTATGTCACAGTTGTAGGCGGCGCGCCGCTCGTCCGGTGTCATGCCGTGTGATACTACTCCAACCGAGAGACCGAGGTAGCGGTAGAGTTTGCCCATCCATTCCGAGTCGCGTCGTGCAAGGTAGTCGTTGACGGTGACAACGTGAACGCCATTACCCTCCAACGCGTTGAGATATGCCGCAAGGGTTGCGACAAGGGTTTTACCCTCACCGGTTTTCATCTCCGCTATACGGCGACGGCAGAGCACCGCTCCACCGATAATCTGCACATCGAAATGTCGCATAAAAAGCACCCTGCTCGATGCCTCACGGCAGACGGCGAAAGCCTCCGCCATTATCTGCTCGAGAGTCTCACCGTCTGCAAGACGCTTTTTAAATGCTACCGTCTCCCCTGCAAGCTCGCCGGAGGACATAGCCTTGTATTTAGGTTCTAAATCCGCCACCGCCTTGACGATGGGCTCTATTTTTTTAAGCTCCTTTTTTGAAAAGTCGCCGAAAATTTTATCCAATATCGACACTGTAGTCGCCTTTCACATCATAATTTTAACGTATTCATTATAATTATAACGCGAAAGGTCTGTTTTGTCAACATCGCAACTACTCCGGCACCACAACACTTCTTATTTCATGTACACTCCGGTCAGTGGTGCTATTGCCGGATTTTGTGGTTCGGGTACAGGTGTCGGAGTTGGCGCGGGTGTTGATGCACCATAAAATATTTGCAGGTATTCACTGTAATAGTAATTAGTAGATAGGTCGGCATAAGCCACATCATTTGCATTGGAACTCGAGGTGCCTACTGAAAACATTAATTGAGGTGAGGGGGGCACTGCCAAAATCGCCTGTGAAATAGCCCACTTACCGCTCCAGCCGCTCGTCGCCGTTAAAACAATGTTGTTGCTGTTTATTGTTATGCCCGGGGTGCCTGTGGCGGGTGTGGCGGCAACGCTATTAATTCCATGCCCACTTATAGATCCGGACATACTGGCTGCCACGCCGCCCGTTGCCGTCAACTGTGAAGTGTCGTTTAACACGGCAGTTTCACTTTGCACTCCATGTCCACCGTTTGCGGAGTAGCTGACGGGGATTGTTTTGCCGTAATTTTTAGCAACACCACCCACGGCATTAATTATTGAGCCACCTGAGAGCACAATGCCGTTTGTGACATTTATCCCGTTGCCTGCGTTGTTATTATGCACGGCACTATCATAATCGACACTGTCAACAATGCTATCACCGCCCAAAGAAGATGCTATGCTTGCACCGTTTGTTAAGGTTAACGCCGCCGCACTGATTCCATGTCCGGCATGAACTGCATCATCAACAGTTCCCTCCGTATTGCTACTCGCATTTCCGCCTGTTGCGCCGGTGGTTATCTTTGCGCCGTCTAAGCTGAATGTACCGTCGACATGAATCCCGTCACCGGCGGATACTACTAAACGGGAATTTTTCGGGTTTGTGCAACTTCCGCCAACCGCACTGCCAATGCTCGCGCCGCTTTCCATGGTGAAATCGTAACCTACATATATTGCGTGCGGTGAGCCAATTCCGAATACATTGCTACCAAAATCTGATATGTCGGTGCCGACAGCGCTCGCGATTGTGCTGTTGTTTTTCATTGTAAAATCATTTGTGATGTATATAGCATTGCCGTTATTTGCACCGGCACCGCCATTAATATTACCTATTGAACTATTGTCTAAGGTTGTCGCCCCCAAAATTATGTTTATTCCACGCCCGCCCGACAATATGTTGCCGCCAACTGTGTTAATAGAACTTCCACCGGTAATATCGCCCGTTGTGTTGGAGTTATTCATAATAAATCCGCCGTCATTGACAGTTATTCCATTCCCACCGATACCTGCGCTATGGGCTCCACTGTAAGATGTAGAATTCCCGCCTTTTATAGCACCTATAGTTGAGCTTTCAAGTGTAAAACCGCCGATAATATT
>CAYJMO010000077.1:8291-9271 GCA_964371365.1 uncultured Oscillospiraceae bacterium | reverse complement strand
TTACTTTCCGGCAAACAACGAGGGGATGTATTCCTGTGTGGGCTGTGGACGCTGTGTGGCAAAATGTCCTGCGTCTTTGAACATCGTTAAAGTTATTAAGTCTTTCAAGCAGGAAGGAGGGGCAAATCATGAGTCATGAATGTACCTGTAACCCGGGATTTGCACACGACGTACTAATCCCCATGGTGGGCGTGATAACCGATATCCGCGAGGAGACACCGGACGTTAAGACCTTTCGCATCAATGCACCACAGGGTGGAAAGCTATTTGACCACATGCCGGGACAGTGCGCGATGATCTGTGCACCCGGAATTAGTGAGGGCATGTTCTCCATCACCTCTTCACCCACCAACAAGGAGTATCAAGAATATAGTATTAAGCAATGCGGAGTGCTTACCGACTACCTGCACAGCCTTTCGGTTGGTGATCAGGTGGCTGTGCGTGGGCCGTACGGCAATAACTTTCCTGTTGAGACGGAGCTAAAAGGAAAGAACCTGTTGTTTATAGCAGGCGGTATCGGTCTTGCGCCTTTGCGCTCCGTTATTAACTATGTGATAGATAACCGCGACAACTATGGAACGGTAGATATATTGTACGGGGCACGCTCTGCACAGGATTTAGTTCAGCTAAAAGAGATTAAAGAGGTGTGGATGAACACAGAGGGTGTAAATGTGCACCTGACCATCGATAGGGAACAGGAGGGATGGGACGGTCATGTCGGATTCGTGCCCACCTATCTCAAAGAATTAGGGTTTTCTACCGATAAAGTGGCGCTTGTCTGCGGACCTCCTATCATGATAAAATTTGTGTTGGGTGCCTTAGAAGAACTCGGGTTTAATAAGTCTCAAGCCTACACGACACTGGAGCTGAGAATGAAGTGCGGTGTCGGAAAATGTGGGCGTTGCAACATTGGCTCGAAATTCGTATGCAAAGACGGCCCTGTGTTCCGCTGTGATGAGGTGGACGAACTCCCCGAAGAG
>CAYJMO010000077.1:0-8281 GCA_964371365.1 uncultured Oscillospiraceae bacterium | reverse complement strand
TATTAAAACAACCTACGATCCGGGAATTAGCAGACGGTTGTGCAAGGCAATAAAATTAAGTATAGAAAGGGTTGGTAACCAAAATGCAAGAGATGGTAAATGTATTTTTTTACGGAAAAAAATATAGCGTACCCGCAGAGTTGACAATAATGACTGCACAGGAGTATGCGGGGTATACAATAAAAAGAGGATGTGGATGTCGTCACGGCTTTTGTGGTGCATGTGCAACGATTTATAGGGTGAAAGGGAAAAATGAGATAAAGACATGTCTTGCCTGTCAGACGCAGGTGGAGGACGGAATGTATATCGCTACAATCCCGTTCTTCCCGTCCGACAAAAAGACCTATAATATCGGCGAACTTAAGCCGACCGAGCAGATAATGATGCAGCTATACCCCGAGATTTACAGCTGTATCGGATGTAATGCTTGTACAAAGGCATGTACGCAGGACCTGAAGGTTATGCAGTACATCGCCCTTGCTCAAAGGGCTGACTTTGAGGGATGTGCCGAGGAATCCTTTGACTGCGTGGGCTGTGGCTGTTGTGTGGTCCGTTGCCCTGCCGGAATTTCCCACCCTCATGTGGGATTGCTCTCAAGGCGCCTCGTGGGTAAATACATCGCTCCAAAAACAAAGCATCTTGTGGATCGTGTGCATGAGATTGATTCCGGTGAGTTTGATGCATTAATAGAAAAAATCATGCAAAAACCCATCGCAGAGATGCAAGAACTCTATAATACAAGAGAGATTGAAAAATAAGGAGGACACGATTATGTTTACGGAGCAAATGCTTGAATCGA
The DNA here is from genome assembly GCA_964371365.1 of uncultured Oscillospiraceae bacterium. Lineage (GTDB taxonomy): Bacteria > Bacillota > Clostridia > Oscillospirales > Ruminococcaceae > CAYJBH01. The sequence continues at coordinate 7,482 of CAYJMO010000077.1, read as the reverse complement.
TAAAAAAAGTTGAAGCCACTCGCAGTGAGAGAATGAAGTCAGAACCCAGACGTATGACTGCAGAGGAAAAAGAGACGCTTCTTCAAAACTTTCATCCCGACTTCAGAGCGGAGGGTTTTAAGGAGATAAAAGTTGGCAAAAATAAAGGAGAAAAAGCTCCATCCGAACTTAGTGATCTGCTACACTCCAACAGCCGTATTTTGAATGTGGATATTGATCTGAATAAGATCGACTACGACGTAGATGTGCTTATTATCGGCGGTGGTGGCGCCGGCTCTTCCGCGGCTATAGAGGCGAATGAGGCCGGTGCGGATGTAATGATTGTCACCAAGCTTCGCATTGGGGATGCAAATACCATGATGGCAGAGGGCGGTATTCAATCTGCCGATAAAGAGAATGACTCGCCGGTTCAGCACTATTTAGATGCTTTTGGCGGTGGTCACTATGCCGCAAAACCGGAGCTTCTTAAAAGATTGGTCATGGAAGCACCCGATGCAATCAACTGGTTAAATGAACTCGGCGTGATGTTCGACAAGGACAAGGACGGCAGAATGGTCACCACCCACGGTGGCGGAACATCGAGAAAGAGAATGCACGCATGTAAGGACTATTCCGGTGCCGAGATAATGCGTACTCTTCGTGATGAGGTTATCAACAGGGGTATCCCTGTGGTGGAGTTCACCTCGGCAATTGAGTTGCTACGAGATGACAAAGGTCAAGTAGCCGGTGCTGTATTGCAGAATATGGAGACGGATGATTACATGGTGGCAAGAGCCAAAACTGTAATCATCGCAACAGGTGGTGCAGGCAGATTGCACTATCAAGACTTCCCGACCTCCAACCACTACGGAGCGACGGCGGACGGTCTTGTTATGGGATATCGTTTAGGTGCACCGCTACTTTATCAGGACACAATCCAGTATCACCCCACCGGTGTTGCTTATCCCTCACAGATATTCGGAGCACTTGTCACAGAAAAGGTGCGCTCGCTTGGAGCTATGCTCATCAACAAAGACGGCGAGGCATTTATGCATCCGCTGGAGACCCGTGACGTTGCGGCGGCGTCGGTAATTCGTGAGTGTTCCGAGCGCAAGATGGGTGTTGAAACTCCGCTGGGTAGTGGCGTTTGGTTGGATACCCCCATGATTGAGATACTCGGCGGTAAGGGCACTATAGAAGCCCGAATCCCCGCCATGATGCGCATGTATTTAAATTACGGAATAGATATGAGGGAGCAACCCATTCTTATCTATCCTACCCTCCATTATCAAAACGGCGGTTTGGATATTGAAAGCGAGGGGAATACAAAGGTGTTTGACAACCTGCTCGTAGCGGGTGAGGCGGTAGGTGGCATCCACGGAAGAAATCGTCTTATGGGCAACTCACTACTCGACATAATCGTCTTTGGTCGTCAGGCAGGTAAAGCGGCGGCTAAAAAGGTCAAGACGGTGGAACTTGGTGCGATCAACCTCGGACATGTGAGCGAATATGCACAGGAGTTGAAAGAAGCAGGGATTGAAACAGATGATGTCTCGCCATTGTTGCTCCCAAAATACGCTCGCCACGATAGATAAGGAGTATGTTATGCGTGAAATTAATGCAAGCCAGATAACGGATGTTGTAGAAAGGCTATGTATCGAGGCAAATCAGCACCTGCCCGGTGATGTTAAGTGCGCCATTAAAAATTGTAGAGAGCAGGAAGACTGGCCGATGGCACAGGATGTGTTAGATAAGATCATCACAAACTATGAGATTGCAGACTCCGAAAAACTCCCCATCTGTCAAGACACGGGAATGGCATGTGTATTCCTTGAAATAGGACAGGATGTTCACATTGTGGGCGATCTGCTGGATAACGCTATAAACGAGGGTGTGCGCAGAGGATATGACAAGGGTTTCCTGCGCAAATCCGTCGTGGCAGACCCAATCAGGCGCGGTAACACAGGTGATAATACCCCTGCGATGATCTATACCGAGATTGTCGCCGGCGATAAGATCAAAATCACGGTAGGCCCGAAGGGGTTCGGCAGTGAAAACATGAGTGCGATTCGTATGTTTAAACCTTCTGCCGGCTTGCAGGGTATAAAGGATTTTATATTAGAGACGGTGGAACTCGCAGGCCCGAACCCCTGTCCGCCCATGGTGGTTGGAGTGGGTATAGGGGGCACGTTTGACAAGGCGGCTCTACTGGCAAAAAAGGCACTTATGCGCTCCATCGACTCCCAAAACAGCGACCCGTACTATGCCGAATTAGAGATTGAGATGTTGGAAAAGGTCAACAATCTCGGTATAGGTCCGCAGGGGTTTGGCGGAAAGACCACCGCTATAGGTCTTAACATCGAAACGCTCCCAACCCACATTGCGGGTATGCCCTGTGCAATCAACATCAACTGCCATGTAACTCGGCACCAATCGGAGGTAATATAGTATGGAAAAGCACATTAAGTTGCCGTTGACGGTGGAGATCGCAAAGACTTTAAAAGCGGGGGATACGGTGTATCTTTCGGGTGAGATATACACCTCTCGTGATGCAGGGCATAAACGCATGTGTGAAGCTTTAGCAAAAGGGGAGCAGTTGCCCTTTGATCCCATGGACGCTACAATCTATTATGTGGGTCCGACACCGGCGAAGCCGGGGCAGGTCATAGGGTCGGCAGGTCCTACAACAAGCGGACGTATGGATGCATATGCACCGACCATGATGAGCGTAGGCGCCAGAGGCATGATTGGAAAAGGCGCAAGACTGCCCGAGGTTGTGGATGCCATGAAAAAACACACCGGAGTATATTTCGGTGCAATCGGTGGAGCTGGTGCGTTGCTCGCACGCTGTATAAAAAAGTCGGAGCTGATCGCATACGAGGATTTGGGTGCTGAGGCTCTGCGGAAGTTGACTATAGAGGAGATGCCGCTGGTTGTAATAATCGACTGTGAGGGTAACAATCTATATGTATCAGGGAAAAACGACTATTTAGCAACTAAAAAATAATCGTTTTGCTTTATTTTATATCGAGAGACGGATAAGGAGCAGTGAATGGAAGTATACATGGGCACGTTGGCTCAATCTTTGTTTACCGTATTATTTTTTGTGTTTTTAGTTGCAAGTGTTGGATATTTAATCGGGGGGATTTCCATCAAGGGGATCTCCCTTGGAACGGCAGGAGTGTTGATAGCCGCTTTAATATTTGGAATTATTGCAAACGATGTAGGTTCATTTAACATTGCGGGACTGACAATTGAGCTTTACAGCGATGCCATTAAAAGTTCTTACAGTTTAATTTCAAGTATAGGAACGGCATTGTTTGTGACGGCAGTAGGTCTTATAGCCGGACCGAAATTTTTTAGAAACCTCAATAAAAGCATGTTGGCATACAGTCTGATGGGGGTTATTGTAATCGCAACGGGTGTCGGCGCGGCTATACTGATCATGAAAATCACTGGGATATCCTCATCTCTTGCAATAGGTCTTTTGACAGGTGCGCTTACAAGCACGCCGGGGCTCTCGGCAGCAAAAGATGCCGCAACCGACCCGGAAGCCGTAACGGCAGGATATGGGATTGCATACCTGTTTGGAATTCTCGGAGTGGTGCTTTTTGTTCAGATTGTGCCAAAAATCCTAAAGGTGGATATAGAAAAAGAAAAAGCGTCCTTTGTTTCAGCCGGCACAACGAGTGTAGCCGAGGTGGATAAAAAACTCAAAAAGATAGATTCGCTTGATTTCTTCCCCTTTGTGCTTACCATTATAGCCGGCATGTTGATTGGAGCAATTACCATACCGGGAATCGATTTTTCACTGGGAACTTCGGGAGGAACCTTAGTAGCGGGACTTATTATCGGTCACTTTGGAAAGATGGGCATAATCGATATGAGCATCAGTAAAAGTACGCTTAACTTCTTTAGGGAATTAGGTCTTGTGTTATTTTTGGTTGGTGCGGGAATTCCGGCAGGAATTAACTTTGTCACCTATGTAAAGCCGGCGTACTTTATCTATGGTGCGATACTCACCTTAACTCCGATGCTACTCGGATTTGTGCTCGGAAAGTTTGTGTTTAAGCTCAGTATATTTAATAATTTAGGTTCACTCACGGGAGGAATGACCAGCACACCTGCACTGGGAACGTTAATCTCGGTAGCAAAGACTGATGAAGTGGCGGCGGCATACGCGGCAACCTATCCGCTCGCTTTAGTTATAATCGTGTTAGCATCAAAGTTTGTTGTCTCTATAGTATAAAAACATATTATGTTCCTCGTCTATTCACCGCGGAACTCGGAGGGGTAGACCCCGATATGTTGTTTAAAAACCTTGCTGAAATGGGTGGAGTCTTTATAACCTACTGCCGTTGCGACCTCATATATTTTCATGTTGTTTTCCGCAAGCAGCTCTTTTGCTCTTTTTAGCCGCTCTCGCAGCAGATACTCTTTATATGAAATGCCGGTCATCTTCTTAAAAACAGCACTGATGTAGTTCGGTGTGAGATACACCACCTCGGAGAGTGTGTCGAGCGTGATATCTCGGTCGAGATTTTGAAGAATGTACCGCTTTATGCTCTCGATGACATTTTCGCTGTCCTCCGCAGAGCTTGATTTTGTGTACCCCATAATCTTGTCGTTTATATGTACAAGCAGGTCAAACATGTTCTCGGTCGTCTCACAGGTGGAGACGGCGACAATCGGCATATTGCCGTCGATAAAGAGTGCGGTCGGCTCAATCCCACGCTCATGCGCGAACACCATGAAAACACTCACTATCTCCATCGCCACCGTTCGCATGACGGCAACACTTGCACCATTTGAGACCAGTTCTTCTTTTTTGGTTGTAATAATCTCCATCACACGCTCACCATTGCCGCTGGCGAGAGCATCGAGTATTTCATTTTTCACTCGGTCACTCTCGTTTTCCGACTCGATTGAGCGCAGAAGTTCCCCGATAACCTGTTCCAATTCGTTTTTTGTGACAGGCTTCAGAAGATACGCCTTGATATTGTTGCTGATCGCCTTTTGCGCATACTCAAAGTTGCCGTAACCGGACAGCACCACAACCCGACAATGTGGATACTCTCGGTTGAGCAGCTCCATAAATTCTAATCCACTCATCTTCGGCATCTTTATGTCGGTGAACACGATACAGATATCCTCACGGTTCAAAATTTCGATAGCATCAATCGGGGTAGGGGCGGTGAAAACCTCACCGATATTCTCAAACAAGATATAGAGAAGGCGCTTAAGACCGTTTGTGACAAATTCCTCGTCATCCACCAGCAAAAAATTAATCTTATTAATCATGTGTCCTCCTGTGTCTCATCGTTCCTTGATAGGGGAATGTTTATCATAACTCGGGTTCCACTGTCGCGCTCGACATATCTTACGCCGTAGTCTTTGCCAAAGTGTAGGGCAAGTCTGCGGTGAATGTTTTTAGTACCATATCCGCCGGAACCACTCGTGTTATCACTCAGGTATTTGTTTAAAACTCCCGCGTCGCATCCCTTTCCGTCGTCGGTGACAATGAAAACGATATCATCTTCCCTTTGGCGCACCTCAAGCGTGATATTTAAATGATCCTTCATGTCGCGAAAGCCATGGACAAAGCAGTTTTCCACAATTGGCTGCAGGATAATGTTTAGCGTATTACAGTGAAGTATCTCCTCATCTACCTCTTTATTAAAGGTAAATCGATTGTTAAATCGATGTTTTTGGATTATCAGATATGCGTCGAGATGGGCGAGCTCATTCTCAATGATGGTCGACTCCTTGCCGCCGTTAAGCCCATAGCGAAAAAGATTTGCAAGGTTGGAGGTCATGTTGCTGATATCGTCGGCGTTGCGCTCGATTGCCATCCAGTTTATGGCGTCCAAAGTGTTATAGAGGAAATGGGGGTTAATCTGCGCTTGCAAAATTTCGACATGAGCCTTGTCAATCTCCTTTTGTTCTTCCCTTATCTGTCGCATGAGTTCTGTAAGGCGTTGTTCCATCTCGTTAAATTGATCGTTGAGTTGAGACACCTCACGGATGAGGTGTCGATCGTCAAAGGTGTAAGGCGATACACCGACGACCGCCATCTTTCGGTTTAACTTTAAAAGACTTTTTGATATATAGTTTGATATGAGATTTAAAAAAACAAAGCATATCATAAACGCCGATACCGTGCCGATAAGGACATATTGCAATATTCTGGTCGAAGATCGGTCGATTTCTGTGCTCGGGACATAGTTGAAAATACTCCAACCATTGGCAAGCTCATCTTCAAGAATAATGCTGTCGCTCGATTGACCGACTCCAACATCGGAGGAATAAATCAGAGCACCACTCTCGTCCGAGATAAGGATATCCGTCCTTGTTTCTTCTACATTTGCGTGCACACTGTCAAAAAACATCTTGTCGACAAAAATGCAGGTGGTAGCAACATGTTTATCCGCTGCAAATATCTTGCTGTAATAGCAAAAGACATTATCTGATGAGGTGTTCATCAAAAGTCCTGCGTCGACACTCGGAACATATCCAAAATCGGAATCACCATATATATAATCTAAAATCAAATCATCATCAATATTGGCAACGGAACGGAAGGTGTAGTTGGAGCGATCCATGATAGGATAATCCTCCTCAAGCAGAATAAATACACCGGCAATATAGTCATAGGAGAATGCAAGCTGTCGTAATATCTCTTCGCCGTCGTTATGTATCGAAAGTCTATCATAAAAGGTGACTTTAGTTGAGACATTTAAATTATTTCGAATATCATCATTCGTGGTAATTCCGTACGCAAGGTAGTCAAGCGATAAAAGATATCGGTCGATACTGCTCATCTGAGAGGAAAGTTTTTCGGTGGCTATCTCGGTCACGTTGTCGGTAATTTCATTGGAGGATACACTGTATATCAAAAAACCCTGCAGTGTGACGGCAAAAGCCATGCACACCGAAAGTGAGACCATCATCATCCTTCTTAGCGAAATTTTTTTCTTTATCATAAAACTCTTTCTTTATATAATTTTCACAAAAATATCAACACTGTTTAGTCGTTATAAACAAAAAGTAAAATCATGTATATGTTATTGTATAAAAATACCATAGTGATTGTAGATTTATAGCAGTAGACATTGTGATAAATTGGTGTTAATCTTATATTAGCAAATTTTCAGGACTAAAACAAGAAAAAAATTAAATTAGGAGGAAATTTTAGCATGAAAAAACTTTTAGCGCTTTTACTTGCACTGTCCATGATGGGCGCAGCTTTTGCAAGCTGTAGTGCACCGGCAAGCGAGGCTCCCGCAGAGTCCGACGCACCGGCAGACGCTTCCGAAGAGGCTCCCGCAGAGGAAGCACCGGCAGGCGATGTCAGTTTCCGTTTTTCCTGGTGGGGCTCTGAGGTCCGCCACGAGGCAACTCTCGCAGCTATGGACGCTTATATGACTGCAACTCCCGGCGTCACAATCGAGGGTGAGTACTCCGGTTATGACGGTTATCAGGACAAATTGATGGCACAGGTTG
>CAYJMO010000076.1:0-9403 GCA_964371365.1 uncultured Oscillospiraceae bacterium | reverse complement strand
TATGGAGCAAAATATAGGGGAAAAGTAATGTCAGAACGTGTTTTAGTTACCGGCGCCGACGGTTTTATCGGCAGTCACCTCACCGAGGAGTTGGTGAGATCCGGTCAAAAGGTGACCGCCTTTTGTTATTATAACTCATTCGGTCAGGCAGGTTGGCTTGATACCCTGCCTAAGGAGATAACGAGTGAGATCGAGTTTTTTTATGGCGACATCCGCGACCCGAACGGTGTACGCACTGCACTTTGTGATATCGACACCGTCTATCACCTCGCCGCGCTCATTGCAATACCTTTCAGCTATCACTCACCGGACAGCTATGTCGACACCAACATAAAGGGCACGCTCAACGTCCTCAACGCCGCCCGAGACAGAGGGACACGCCGTCTGCTTGTCACCTCCACCAGTGAGGTCTACGGCACGGCGCAGTATGTGCCCATCGATGAAAAGCACCCATTTCAAGGTCAATCCCCCTATTCTGCGACCAAAATAGGTGCGGATCGCCTTGCCGAGAGCTTTTATCGCAGTTTTGCACTTCCGGTCACCATCGTGCGACCTTTCAACACGTTCGGCCCTCGTCAGAGTGCACGTGCGGTCATACCGACCATAATAACACAGCTTTTATCGGGACAAAAGGAGATTAAACTCGGCTCACTCACCCCGACACGCGACTTCAACTATGTCAAGGATACCGCCGCCGGATTTATCCGTATTGCACAATGTGACAACACCATCGGTGAGGAAATTAACATTGCCACCGGTGAGGAAATATCCATCAATGAGCTCGCAAACGAGCTTATCTCTCAGATTAACCCCGAGGCGGTAATCATAACCGACGAGGTTCGTCTACGTCCGGAAAAAAGCGAGGTGGAGCGTCTTTTAGGCTGTAACAAAAAGTTCAACCAACTCTGTGGCGAGATAAAAAGACACACCTTTGCCGAGGGAATTGCCGAAACGGTGGAGTTTATACGCCAAAATCTTGATCGCTACAAACCGGAAGTTTATAACATATGATGCCAAAGCGCATTGACAATCTAATAAAAAATCGCCGATTTCGACAACTGTTGACCTGCTCGGTGCTTGTTGTTGTTGCGCTCATTTTAGTCTACTGGATGAGGGTGTTCTACTATTTTGACTATGCGAGTGCTCCACTGATGATCGCCGTCTCACTCGCCATAACATTCGGTGTCTACTTTTTTTTGCGGTTTATCACCCTTAGAATACAGAGGAACTTTCCTCTCTACGGCGCACTGTTAGTGCTGTTTTGCGGTCTGCTCTTTGCCTTTGCAAACGCCCCTGTTCAGACACCGGATGAACACACCCACTTTCTGCGTTCCTATGCCATATCTTGCGGTCATTTCGACTTTGACCCGGCGAGGGAGTACCCGAACGACGTCGAACTGCTCTTGGAGGAATTCAGCCCCTTTTACAGCCACTTTAACTCCGGAGAAGACGAACAGATAATCTACCGCTACGAGCGATATTTCGACCGTCTTGCAAAGGGTGATATCGCCTCGACCGAGTTTGCGAACGAGCCGATTTTGATGCTAATCCTCCCCTATCTACCCTCTGCGCTTGTCATTGCGCCACTTCGTGCGCTCGGGGTTAATGCGCTTGTTCTGCTGTTTGTCGCAAGGGCGGTCAATGTTGTCGTATTTGCCGCTCTATGCTATTATGCACTTAAAATAGCGGATAGATTTAGGGTCTTGCTGTTGGGCATGATGTTATTCCCAACAACACTCTATATCGCTGCCTCCTTGTCCTATGACAGTGCAATGCTCGCCATGTCTCTTGTCCTGCTCGCCTTTGCGTTTAAAAAGGAGATTACGACACGGGATATAATAATTATATGTATTATGACCGGTTATATCAGCCACATTAAGATACTGAACATTATGCTGATAATCCCTGTTATAGCTATATTGAAATCACGATGGAGCACCAAAGTCTCTCGTTGGTTTTTCATTCTGCTTGCCTCGGTGTCGGCTTTTATCGGTTCTGTTGCAGTGACTTCCTATGCCGCCGCCTTTTCCTATTTTGAGCCGATACCACGTCTCGAAAGCGTTGACCCGGTTGGTCAAATATTTTTTATTCTTTCTAATATCCCGAGATACTGCATGGTTCTGCTCGGCACCTTTTATGAAAACGACCTTTTTCTATCCGATTTATCCAACTTCGGTTGGACCGATACTCCGGTCCCGTTAGTGTCATATTTTGCGCTCCCGATAATGCTGTTTGTCGCCGTTTTCTTCTGTGAATTTAAAAAAGGCGACACCCCTATGATGATAGTGATGTTCGGAGTTTTCATCGCATACTCCTTGGCAGCAATAACGGGTCTATACATTACCAACACTCCGGTCGGCATGGTGCGCGTCGTCGGCACACAGGCGAGGTATTTTCTTCCCGGAATATATGCCGCACTTCTTTCATTAACCCTGTTTTCCGGCAAATTTTTGCAGGTAAAAAGCGCTGTGAAGGAGCATCACGCAGTGGCAATGCTTGGCGGCTACTCCGCAGTATCCGCTATCTTGCTGTTTTTAACACACAATATAATGTGGTAACTTGGAGCTTTTATGCTTTCTTTTTTGCAGGTTTTAATAATGTTGCTGGCGGTTATAGCCGTTGCTATGGCACTCCCCCTTGCTTTTAATGTCAAGGCGGGATTATCTCCCGTGTTTGCGATGGGATCGCACACCGCCGATGTGACGATTGCCGCGATGGTCAACCTCGCACCGATTTCGGTCTGGATTTTCCTTTTGCTCGCCCTACTATCTGCCATTTACACCATATTTCGCGTATTAAAGGACAAAAAGCTGCTCTTGAAATTTATCGATCTCGGCTTTATCTCCTTTGTGTTGGTATCGGCATTTTTTGTGGTACTGTTTTCAGTAAGAATGCCTCTCTTTTATGAATGGGACGAGTTCTCGTTCTGGGGCACCGCGGCACGGATAGTCAGTGAGTTTGATCTGCTCTACACCGTTGCGGAAAATAACATGATAGGTGTCACCCACCCTCCCGCGCTCATCATTACCTCCTATATCTTCAACTTTTTTGGTGAGTTCGCCCCATTTAGGACCTACCTCGGCTACAACATTCTTCTATTTTCGGTGTTCGGGGCAATTGTAAGCGTATTTGAACGTAAAAACGTCCACCTTGGCGTCGTGTCATTACTTGTGCTAATGTGTTCCCCTTTTGTTGCGCTTAACATTTACGGACGCCCCATATTTCTCCTCTCCGGCTTTATGTCATCCTACGCAGACTACCCGATGGCAATATTGTTTGCAGGAATTATCATATTGTATTTGTGTAGCAACGGCAAAGATACACAGTCCTTTATTGTCATCTGTATTCTGCTTTTTGTACTCACCCTCTCAAAGGAGATGGGCTTTGCATTTGGACTTCTTGCCGCCGGTATCATTTGCGCCGACCTGCTGTTTGTAAATAGACATTATCACCTGTTAAAACGTGCCGCGTTAAGTAGCATTCTGTTGGTGACACCGGTGGTGGCGTTTTCCGGTTGGTCCATGCACCTCGCCGCCGCCGCAGGAATAAACCGATTTGAGGTCGGCGGAGAACAGGACCTCGGCATGGTAGAGATGATGTTGACCGGCCTTTTTGAATTGTTTATACCCTCGACGAGAACCGAAAAATTCATCGCTGTGTTCGATAATCTGATAGGACATTTTTTGACCGATCGGGTCATTATGTTCGGCAGTGGGTTTGTAGTATTCATAATTGTTACCGCTGTACTGCTTGCAGTTCTCTTATTTAGTGAAGATAAACGACGTAGAGCATCTGCTGTTGTATTCTACGTTTTTAGCTCACTCGGTTGCCTTGCCTACAACATCTTCCTCGGATTTACCTATGTATACATTTTCAAGGGTGATTTGGGGATTAATCTCACCTCCTACTCACGTTATGTCATGCCCTACTATGTAGGATGGCTGATTATTGCATTTGTTTTCGCCCTTTTTACCCTGCGTGAAAAATGTCGTTTTAAAAGAATAGTTCAACCGGCATTTGTAATTGGCGGCTGCGGTGTGTTCGCATTGACCCACCTGGTCACTCCGTCGGAGTACAACTATTTAGGTTACCCTGACAGCTACTTTTCAGCACATCGCGAACTGCAACAAAAAATCGAAAATACAAAAGAGTATCTTGAGCCGGACGATCTTGTCTACTATCTACACTCTCACGACAACGGGTTTGGTTGGTTCACGCACTACTACTACTTCCTGCCAACCCATATTGACTACTCCGGTGGCGGCGATTTAACGCGATATGGGGTGGACGGTTTGCCGCTGCATCTCGCGGAGATTGATGCCGATGTTCTCTATATAGACTATTTTGATCCGGCATTACAGGAGCAGTACGGATACATGTTCAGCGATAATATGGACGAATATCTTAACGGTAAAACCTATCTTTACAGCATTGAAAACAAGGGGGACACCGTAATAATGCACCCGATTGATATGGGTTGATTTATATCGATATTTGCGCTGACCACATCGGTCAACAACGAATAAATTTTAAAAGGAATAGTATTATGTCAACCTTAATTATAGCAGAGGCAGGGGTCAACGCCGGCAACTCGTTACCACTTGCAAAGCAGATGTGTGACGTCGCAAAGGATTGCGGTGCCGATATCGTCAAGTTCCAAACCGCATTGCCGGAGCTTGTTATAAGCCGCTATGCACCTAAAGCAGATTATCAAAAAGAGACGACCGGTGCGCAGGAAACTCAGCTCGAGATGATAAAAAAATTGCATCTGACCTTTGAGGAACACACCGAGCTTAAACTCTATTGCGACAGGATAGGCATAAACTACCTCTCAACGCCATTTGACCTTGTTAGCCTAAAGTTCTTGTCCACACTCGACCTGCCAATATATAAGATACCATCCGGCGAGATAACCAACCTGCCTTTATTGGAGGCGGTGGCGGCACTTAAAAAGGAAGTCATTCTTTCGACCGGAATGTGCAACATGGACGAAGTGACCGAGGCGGTCAACGTACTTTTGTCGCACGGCACCTCCTCTCTCACTCTGTTGCATTGCAACACAGAATACCCTACCCCATTTTGTGATGTCAACCTACGAGCTATGATCTCATTAAAGGAAAAGTTTGATCTAAAGGTCGGTTATTCCGATCACACAAATGGCTTTGAGGCTGCAATTGCGGCAGTTGCACTCGGCGCAGTTGTGATAGAAAAGCATTTTACACTCGACAAAAACGCCCCCGGCCCCGACCATAAGGCGAGCCTCGACCCCGGCGAGCTGACCACCATGGTCAACGCAGTGCGAAACACCGAACAACTTTTAGGTAGCGGTGATAAAACCCCGAGCCCGTCCGAGAGCAAAAATATTGTCATAGCCCGAAAAAGCATTGTTGCGTCAAGACCTATCAAGATGGGTGAGCTGTTGACCATCGACAACATTACCACAAAGCGACCCGGTGACGGTATCTCACCCATGCGTTGGCACGAAATGCTCGGGACACCAGCGTCGTATGACTTTGAAGAAGATGAGCAGATTAGACTATAAATTAAACCGCCACCCTGAATCGGATGGCGGTTCTTTTATGGTTTTTATCTACAGCAGTCCTGCCCTGAGTTCCTCTGCGCTCTTTGCGCTGAGATAAGCCGGCGCAATATCAAATGCGGTTTTACACCCGCATTGACCATCTTGGTCAAGACGGTATGCCGCACGTGCATAGGCGACGAGTACCGAGGCGGTAAACTCCGGATTGGAATCCAGTTTAAGGCTGTATTCTATCACATGGTTCATGCTATCGTTCGCGCCTGTTTTACCGCTTCTTATCACAAATCCGCCGTGCGGTATTCCGGCATGGTCACGCTGTAACTCCTCCTGTGAGATAAAGTTGACGGTGGTGTCATAGTCGGCAAAATAGTTCGGCATATTCACAATTGTGGAACGGATCAAATCAAGGTCAGCCCCCTCTTTTGCCACCACAAAGCATTCACGGGTATGTTTTTCACGGGTGGTTAAGGTTGGATTTTCACCGGCACGCACCGACTCCAGTGCCGATGGCACCGGTATGGTGTACTGTCGCGCATCCAAAACACCCTCTACACGGCGAATAGCATCGGAATGCCCCTGGCTGACACCACGTCCCCAAAAGGTGTAATCCTCCCCTACCGGCAGAATTGCGCCGGCATATATCCTCGCAATCGAGAACATCCCGGGATCCCAACCGACCGATATGACCGATATCTTGCCACCCTTTTTAGCGGCAGAATCTACCACATTAAAATGCTCCGGTATGTTTGCATGGGTGTCAAAGCTGTCCACCACATTAAAATGCTCCGCAAACATCGGTGTTTGCTGTGGCAGGTCGGTAGCAGAACCGCCGCAGAGTATCATTACGTCTATATCGTTTTTCATCGCTATAGCGTCATCCATGGAATAAACCTTAACGCTCGGATTCATAACCTTTAATGTACTCGGATCGCGACGAGTAAACACCCCGACCAGTTCCATATCGCTATTCTGCTGAATGGCGTACTCAACGCCCTTGCCAAGGTTGCCGTAACCTATAATTCCTATCTTTATCATCTATTTCCTTTCTGTGCTCTTTATTCGCAGGGTTTTACGCCGGCATCTAATAATTGTTTTAATGCCGCCTCGTCGCCGACCAACGTAACATCGGGGTGGAGTTGCAGTATCGATGCCGGTACCTCCGGCATAACGGGACCACAAAACGCCCTGTACAAGATATCTGCCTTACTCTCGCCACTGACCGTCACCAGTATCTTTTTTGCGTTCATGATGGTTTTAATGCCCATGGTCAACGCCTGTTTCGGTACAAGTGACTCGTCATTGTCAAAAAATCGTGCATTTGCTTTGATGGTCCTCTCGGCAAGCTCTACCATGTGGGTCCCGAGTTCAAATGCCACACCCGGCTCGTTAAAGCCGATATGTCCGTTGTGACCCATGCCCAGCAGTTGAATGTCTATACCTCCAAGCGATGATATAAGCTCATTGTATCGCTCACACTCCACACTCGTGTCACCCGCCATTCCGTTCGGCAGGTGGGTATTCTCCGGCTTGATGTTTATGTGGTCAAAAAAATTGCTCTGCATAAAATAACGGTAGCTCTCAGGGTGATTTGGTTCCAATCCGACATACTCGTCTAAATTCACACTACGCACCTGAGAGAAGGACAGATCACCTTTGTCATACCATTTTATTAGCTGTTTGTATGCACCCACCGGAGTGGAGCCGGTGGCAAGACCTATCACGCAGTCCGGTTTAAATATAACCTGTGCCGATAAGATATTCGCGGCTGTCCTTGACATGCCGACATAGTCTTTACAACGATATACTCTCATTCAAACTCCTTTAAAAAGTTAGTGAGCGATAAATTTCGGTGAAGATAACCCCGAGTGCGTGCGCACCGGCGTCGGGATAGCCGATACTGCGCTCACCGACCGTGCCGGCTCTGCCCATTCTCGCAACTATTTCCTTTGTTTTTTCAGCACCTTGAACGGCGGCGTTTGCGGCGGACTCAAAGGTTGCTTTTATTTCACCACCGGCGCACAGAGCATCGCTGAACGGCGCAAGCGCATCCACCAAGGTCTTATCTCCTACCACTGCACCACGCCCGAACGAGCGCTCACCGGTGTCCTGTATTCCTTTTAGCGCGGCGGCGATCATCTCGGCGAACTCGTTAAGGGAGAGTTCCTTTTTATCGTTAGTGTATCTGCCTGCCGCACGGAATGCCGAACCCCAGATAGGGCCGGAAGCACCACCGCAGTTCTCCATAATGACCATGGAGCAGTCGTTTAAAAATGTACCTATGTCTGTTGCCGAGCTGAGTTCATCCCACTCCTCTTTCACCACGCGAAAACCTTTAGCGACACTCATGCCGAAGTCGCCATCGCCTGCGTGGGAGTCGAGTTCACAGAACGGCACCTCATTTTCAATGATAATCTGCCCCATCTTGTCCACCATGTATTTGATGTTAGATAGAGTTATCTTTCCTGAAACCGCGTTATCCGCTTCGGTCATCTTGTATTCAAAATCTTCCGACTTTGCATTCCCCTTAATCGGTGCAAAGCAGACCACCGATGCGCCGTTCACGTTAAACGCCGGAGTTACACACTCGGCGTCGAGCAGAGGACGGATAACCTCGTTCATCTTCAAAAGTGTGACCGATGCACCAAGCATGTCGATACTGGTCATATAGTTGCCTACGAAAATACGGTAGACCTTGACACCGAGAGAGGATATCTCGTTCATAACGTCGTTGCAAAGGAGATACAGCTCGCCCAGTGGTGTAGAGCCAAAACCGTTGATAAGTAACGTTATCTCATCATCACCCTTTAATTTTTGGTAGTTTGCAAGGTCGCCTACCATCTTTTTCGCAAGCTCCGCAGAGGAAATTTGTTTTTGACGTTTTGCGCCCGGTTCGCCATGGATACCGACACCATACTCCATCTCATCCTCGGCAATGTCAAAGGTTGGTGAACCCTTTGCAGGAACGGTGCAGGAGCTAAAGGCAAAACCGATACTCGCAAGGTTCTCGATGACATTCTGTGCCACCTCTTTGACCTCGGCGAGTGATGCGCCCTGCTCTGCCTTAGCGCCGGCAATCTTGTGAACGAGCACAGTGCCGGCAACGCCACGACGTCCGACTGTGTAGAGGCTATCCTCCACCGCAATATCGTCATCCACCTTGACATAATCGACGGTAATACCGTCCTCACTGCCGAGGTGTGCGGCATTTTTAAAGTTCATGATGTCGCCGCTGTAATTCTTTATGATAAGGAGTGTGCCCTTGTCACTTTTGGTCGCACCTATAGCCTTGTAGACCTGAATTTGTGAGGGGGAGGCAAACACATCACCGCAGACAGCACAGTCCAGCATACCCTTGCCTATAAAGCCGGCATGTGCAGGTTCATGCCCTGAACCGCCGCCCGAGATAAGAGTGACCTTGTTTTTGTTTATATTTTTTTTCTTAATGACCTTGTATTTGCTGATAAGTTCCAGCTCGGGGTGTGCGGTGACAACACCGTTACACATCTCAAGCACCATATTTTCCGGCTTGTTAATTATTTTTTTCATATCACCTATCCTTTATCTATTAAAAGAAAATCCCTTTGTATTCCTGACCGATTCTATCGGCGGTTTTAATTGCCGCCATGACCGATTCTACGGTGATGGGGAACGGCATGGAGTGCACCGACTCCTCCGGTATGCAGGCTTTTTTCGCGACTTCGAGCAGTTCCTCGTCGGTTATCTCCGGCACACCGATATCCTCTAAGCAGATCGGCAGTCCGATGGAGATACAGAAGTCAAGAACCTCGTGCAGTTCCTCTGTCGGGGCATTTTCCAACACCAGTTGAGCTATTGTGCCAAAGGCAACCTTTTCGCCGTGGAAAT
>CAYJMO010000075.1:0-9795 GCA_964371365.1 uncultured Oscillospiraceae bacterium | reverse complement strand
TGGTGAGATACCGGAGATTCGAACTCCGGACACCCTGATTAAAAGTCAGGTGCTCTGCCGACTGAGCTAGTATCTCGTAACGTGCTATACTATTGTAGCAGATAACCCTGACTATGTCAACCCTTTTTCGAACCTTTTCGCAAAATAATAAAATTTATTTTGTGCGAACGCTACTTGCGTGTTGTAATATTGACAAAATTTTACACATCGCACCCGAACACGATTATCACCTTGAACATATCTCCGTCTATCTTCACTGTAAAGCTGCCGCCGCAAAGCTCGGTGAAACTCTGTGCTATCGAGAGCCCGAGTCCGTTGCCCTCGGTGGAGCGAGAGGCATCGCCGCGCACAAATCTTTGCATAATTTCGCTCTCGGTGAAATTCATCTCATATCCTGCGATATTGTTTATTTCAAGTGTTGCATTAATTCCGTCGCTGTGTAGTTTGATAAAGATGCGCGTGCCGGGGTGGGAGTATTTCAGCGCATTGTCGATGAGGTTTTGCATGACGCGGTAGAGTCGTCTGCCGTCTGCCTTGATAAATACTTCCTGCTCCGGCAGGATGGTTCTGATGACCAATCCCGAGCACTCAATGCTCTCCTCAAGGTCGCCGAGCGTCTGTTCCACAAGTCGCTTGAGGTCAATCTGCTCTATCAGAAGTTCGGCATTGCCACTCTGACTTTTTGCAAGGTCAAACACGTCGGACACGATACCGGACAGTCGCGCCGACTTCTCCTGCAACACGCCTACATAGTCGCGTGCCTCGTCCGGTAGATTATCTACCTTGGAGAGCAGGTCAATATAGCCGATAATCGAGGTAAGCGGTGTTTTAAGGTCGTGGGAGACGTTGGTCACCAGCTCGCTCTTCATCTTTTCCGAGGCGAGGGCGCGCTCTACCGATGTCGCGACACCCTCACCGATGTTATTGATATCATCCGTTATGCCGACAAGGAGTATCGAGGTTGGCTGAGGGAGGCGATAGTTGGTGTTGCCGTAGCGTATCTCACGTATGCCGTACTTAACCCCCTCAAATTCTGTGAGATGGCGCATTGCAAGCAGTACGAGCATGATAATTATGGTGTTGGAGACGATTAACGAGGAGAAAAATACCATTCCGGCATTCCAGAAAATCGTCACTATGAATAACAACCAAGAGCTGTTGACAATCACCGCAAAAGCAGATACACCGATGACCCAGTTGCGCACATTTTTGTCTACCGCCTTGCTGAAGGGCAGGGCGACAATGCCAAATATATTCTTTATCCCTCTAATTATGAGGCTGAAAAATTTTACGATGAGTGTATAACGGAAAAACTCGCCTCGCTTCGCCCGTTTTGCTATACAGTTGAGGAAGAATATCCAAAGCAGTGTCATCACTACGCCGGCAAGTGACGCAAGGAGGGTGCCGAAAGCGTTTGAAAAGCCATAATAGGAGGTATAGTTGAAGTGACGCTCGATAATCTCCACCCAAACAAAGGTTATCGCGAAGAAAATGATAATGCTTGGCACCGCGACGATAAAGACAAGTATGTCATTATATATCCTGTTAAAGATATGGATTTTGACCTCGTCCCCCTTGAAATTCTGCCCTGCGGTTCTGCAGTAGAGTGTCGAGCACACGAAGAACATCACCATCAGCCCAAACAGCACAATTATGCTGTACATACCGCCGGTCGCCATGCCGTCAATATTCAACAATATATTATTATACAGCTCGGCGGAGGCATAAATCTCATACAGGAAATTATCCTCAATATAATACCCGTTGTTCAGTGACACATCGCCCTCGCCGATACCGGAATAGAGTACATTGTAATCGGTATCCAGTATACGAAAACGATAACCGAGGTTGTAATACTCCGCGAACTGCTCGGTGTTCTCAATCTCATCACCGCCCACCGCGACCCCGTTCGGGACGACGACCTCTTTTAGCTCGTCATAAGATAGCTCCAGCTCACCCTGTATCGCCGAGTTGCGGTCGACAAAATAAATGATGCCGATAATGTTGTTAGCGAGCAATAACACTGCAATTAATACGTACAACAGCATACCCATACTGTAGATTGTTTTTGCGGTAGTGCTATAAAGCCTACCCTTCGATTTTGTATCCAATTCCCCACACCACCTTTAAATATTTCGGTTGTTTCGGATTTATCTCTATCTTTTCGCGTATACGTCTAATGTGCACCATCACGGTGTTTTCAACGCTGAAACTTTCCTCCCGCCAGACCCTCTCATAGATCTGCTCGGCGGAAAAGACACGGTTTTTATTTTCCATTAAAAGACAGAGTATCCCGTATTCTGTCGCAGTGAGGCGCACCGGTTCGCCGTCCACCACAATCTGTTTTGCGTTTTTGTCTAACATCAACCCACCGATTTTTATAGCATCGCTCGGTAGGTCGGCATTTGTTGCCGAGCCGAGTATCTGAAATCGGCGCAGATGGGAGCGCACCCTCGCGAGCAGTTCCGCCGGATTATAGGGCTTTGTGACATAGTCATCCGCCCCCATAGAGAGTCCGAGCACCTTGTCGCTGTCCTCCGTCTTGGCGGACAGGACGATGATGGGTATGTTGTTGCGCTCACGGATTTTTAGCGTGGCGGACAGCCCGTCCATCCTCGGCATCATGACGTCGATGATGATAAGGTCGACATGCTTTGTAGCAAGGGTGTCCATCGCCGCCACTCCATCATAGGCGGTGAGGGTGCTATAACCCTCCTTTTCCAGCATTTTAGCGATAGCCGCCGCAATCTGACGGTCGTCGTCCACGACGAGTATTGTTGATGTCTCCATTATTCTCCCGATTATTCTTTAAAGAACTAATGTTATTATAATATGCGATTTTTACATTTAAGTAAATATAAATTTTACGAAATTCTTAATATTGCTACTTTTTCACCTACCGGGTTATATATATAAAACGATAGATAAAGGATAGAGTGTGATAAAGAATACAGACTAAACGACCGTGACACACAGTCACGGTCGTTTATTTAGTTATAAACCTATGTTAAATTATTTGTTGTCAACACAGTCCATATGGCTAATAAGGTCTAAAACCTTGTTGGAGTAGCCCCACTCGTTGTCGTACCAGGAAACCAGCTTGACAAACTTCTTGGTCAGGGCGATACCTGCCTTAGAGTCGAATATCGAGGTGCACTCCTCGCCGATGAAGTCGGAGGATACAACGTCCTCGTCGGTGTAGGCGAGCACGCCTTTCATCTCGTTCTCGGAGGCGGATTTGAGGACGGCGCAGATCTCGTCATAGGATGCCTCTTTGTCGAGGTTGACGGTCAGGTCAACAACGGACACGTCGAGGGTCGGCACACGGAAAGCCATACCGGTCAGTTTGCCGTTCAGCTCCGGGATAACCTTGCCGACTGCCTTTGCGGCACCGGTGGAGGAGGGGATGATGTTGCCGGCTGCTGCACGGCCGCCACGCCAGTCTTTGCTGGAGGGAGCGTCAACAGTCTTTTGGGTGTTGGTGGTCGCATGAACAGTTGTCATAAGTCCGTCAACAATGCCAAACTTGTCGTTGATAACCTTAGCAAGCGGTGCTAAGCAGTTGGTGGTGCAGGACGCGTTGGAGACAACGGTCATGTCCTTGGAGTATTTCTCGAGGTTAACGCCACACACGAACATAGGTGCGTCGGCGGACGGAGCAGAGATAACAACCTTTTTAGCGCCTGCCTTGATGTGGGCAGATGCCTTCTCGGTGGTAGTGAAAACGCCGGTGCTCTCCACAACATAGTCAGCGGATACGCTACCCCACGGAATGGAGGCAGGATCTTTTTCCGCAAAGAATTTGATGGTTTTGCCGTTGACGACGATAGCGTTGTCGGTGTAGGTAACCTCACCGTCAAAACGACCGTGTACGGTGTCATAACGCAGCATGTATGCCATGTAGTCCGGGGTCATGAATGGGTCGTTAATACCCACGATGTCATAGAGGTCGGTTTTTGCGCAAGCAGCACGGAAAACAAGACGTCCGATACGTCCAAAGCCGTTGATACCAATTTTGATAGCCATAATTTTATTTCTCCTTTATTTTCTTTACTATATAATACTACAAAAATTAAAATGTCGCAAGGGGTAAATTAATATTTTTTTGCATTTGACAAAAATTTAACAAAATAATGTTGGTATTGTATATTTATCCCTTTCGTATTAGCTTAAACTTTTTTTATCAACTACACTTTAAAAATAATTATTTGCAGTATTGATAAGGCAAAGAGCTTTTTCCTCCGGCACATAATAACACATACTGTTACCGGTACCAAGAGCATATCCGCCCCTCTCTACTCCGAGTTTGGCAAGTTTCGTTGCCCGATCCTTGACATCTTCTATCGACGATTGAATCAAATAATCAAGGTCAAGACCACCGAGGATGGCTATTCGAGTGGAATACTTCTCATAGCTGTCTTCGACCGAAAGAATGTTATCCTCGTATGAATGTTTCCCGTCGAACTTCATTTCATCAATAATATCGTCAAACACCTCCTGCATATAACCACAAGAATGCAATATCGCCATTTTGCCCTTTTCGTGCGCGGCTTCGACAATTTTTTTATGCCATGGAAATACATATCTGCGCATGTCATCGGTGGATAAAAATGTCTGTGTATTAAAACCCCAATCATCGTTTACGATTATAGCCCCGACGGTGTCGTATTCAAGCGCGATTTCATAGTATTGCAGAAGACCATTGCCGACCTTGTTGAATACATCGGCGAGCAACTCCTCATCTTCATAGCGCATATAGCACATGTTTTCATAGCCTATCAGCGAGGTGACATTTTCCAATACACCACCGGGACCCAGCACGATTAACTTCATCCCATCCGGAAGAAATGGCTTGATTACATTTAGTTTGGAGTAATCGCAGTCTACAGGGTTCATCCACTCATAACGCTCAAAACTCTCACGATCAATGATAATTCCGCCGTCGTTTAGCGACACGCTGTCCTTGTGCTCCCTCTCATTTTTCGCAAAGGTGAATTCACAGGCATGGGTGCTTGCATAGACATATCCTGCGTTATAGAAAGCCTCTACCACAATTTTGAGCTCATCGACAGAGTTGTGTGCAACATCGTTGAGGCTTTTTCCGGAGAAATACTCATAATATTGAGCATCCATAAATATCTCGAATAAAATGGGGTAGTCCGTCTTTTCGAGCCTTAACACCTTTAAAAGTTGATTGAAATCCGGCTTTTTGGTCAAAAATTTTCTCATGACATATCCATCTCCTTTTAATATATTGTTACATTAGGATCACATTCTGACGGGCGATCTACATACCCTCGTAGCAATACTCACCCCGGCACCATCACAAACACCGTGAAGACGTTGTTCTGGTCCTCTATTTCCACCCGACCGCCCAGTCGCTCCACCGTCCTTTGCACCGACGAAAGGCCTATGCCATGTTCGGTAGGGTTTTCTTTTGTGCTAAGATATCGATCCCCCTTTTTAACCACCTCGCCGGAAAATGGGTTTTTAATCAGTATCACGAGGTTGCCTTTGTTGTAGTTCATCTTTAGATCGACATAGCGAAAGTCACATCCCGTCGCCGCCGTGATGGCGTTGTCAAGTAGGTTTGCAAGGATGGTGGTCAGCTGGGATGGGGTGAGAGCCAACCGTCTTGGTAGGGTGGAGGTGAGCCTGAAAATGATCTCCCTTTTTTCCATCTCCTCCCTTTTGGTGCGGATTATGCTGTCCGCTACCGCGTTGCCACACCCGACGGCGCGACGTTCCCTCTCCATTATCATCGCCCTAAGATATTCCGTCGCCTGCTCGCCCTGCTCGTCCTTTATCAGCTCGACAACGGTGGTCAGATGATTTTTCAGGTCATGCCTACCGGAGCGAGCCCCCTGCAATTCCCGCTCGAGAGAGGCGAACTGCTCCGCATAGCTCGCCTGCTGTTCCTTTAAACTGTGTTTTAACCTTCGATATTTTAGAAAAAAAACGATGGCAAGGGTAAGAAACACCGCCGAAAGCAGCAAAAGAAATGTGTTCATCTCATCTTATCCCTTTCAAATTCTGCGACCTTTTTGTGAAAACTCTCTTTATAGGACCGACCGATGGAAAACTCCTGTCCGTCTACGGTGGACAAAGAGTCCGCCGAGATGCGTGTGATAAAGTCATAGTTGACGATAAACGCGCGGTGGATCCTCAAAAAACGATGATTTTTCACCTGCTGGAATGCCTCGTCGGTGGTGCCGTAGTATCTCACACAGTCGTCCGAGGTGGTCACCACCATCCGCCGTCCCTCCGACTGAATGTGGATTATCTCGTCGATGGGTAGGCGATACCATTCCCTCGCGATACAGTACTCAAAATCCGCCTTGTCGAGACCACAAAGATGTATTGCTAACTGTAAATCCTTGAGGATATCCTCTCTTTTAAACGGTTTGAGCAAAAAGTGTAGCGGTTGCACATCGAACAGCTCCCGATAGTACATCTCGGAGCCGGAGACAAAGACAATCTTGGTGCGGTAGTCCTCAAGATAGTTACGAATGTTGTCGGCGAGCTCTATGCCGTTCATGTTCGGTATCTCGATATCCAAAAAAATCAGCTGAAAGCTGTCCCCCTGCTTTAAGCAGGAGAACAGCTCGCTCGCACTGTAAAACACCTCGACCTCGATCTTAACATCACTGCCTTTGCGATAGTCAAGGATGATATTCTCAATCTCTGCGCAGATAAGTTTTTTGTCGTCACAGACGGCAACATTGAACATAGGGATTTACTTTCGTTTTTTTATTATTATAGCAAATAATGCCGGAAAATACAACATTACACCTCATTAAAATTCCAGGAATACCTATCCACCATCCTCCTCGACAGCACATCCACCATAAATCCCATCACCGCCGCGTAGAACACCGGAATGAGTGTGGACAGCGCACCCTGTGACATCAGCGATGTGACCTCGAAAAGGGGCAGAACACTTAACCACGCGAGGGGGCTAAGCCCAATATAGGTGAGAATTAACGGCAACAAAAATATCGAGAAGGACAGCATCGCGACGGTGATATAGTTATCGTACAGCTGTGAAATATACAGCGTTACTGCCCCCACAAACGCCACCGCCACAAACCGCAACAAAAACCCGAAGATCATAACCGACAGTATGCTCACAAATGGCGGCAACCAGCTGTACTGCGGTATGCTTTTTATATTGACCAAAAGCCCGTCCATACCGTAAAGCCGCGCGGTGGTAATGATGGGCGGTAGGGTGTTTATCAGCGCGACGACAAAACAGAGCGCGCCCGATATGATAAGTTTTGAATATACCGTCCTCTCCCGACCGAGCGGCGTGGAGTAGAGTATGCGTCGCACGCCGCTGATACGCTCTATCGAGAAAAAGCCACACAGCATGACCACCGTCATAGCCACCGAGATTACCGCGAGGGAAAAGCTCTCACCGAATTCGCTGTTCTCCGTCTCAAACAGAACCTTATAGCCGGTATCATATAAAAATTGCGCACCGAGGTTTGCAGATATATAGTCGACGTTTCCCATGACCGTCTGAAATGCCTCGTACTCCATCGCGAGCGGATAGCTGACACTCAACGCGTAGTCGTACTGATGTTGTGTGATCTCACCGTAGCGCAGCTGCTCCTCCAACTCAATAAACTCGGCGAAGCGCTCATGTTCCGACAGCAAAAACTCGTGCTTTTCCTCGGTGTAGGTGCCGACGAGGTTTTCAAGATATGTCTTATAGGTCTGCTCTGACGGCGTCAGATACTGTCGGTCGGTCGCAATGTCATAACCATGGTACAAAACGGCGATAAGCAGAATGACAAGCCCGCCTCCGAGTAGTAAAACCTTGCGAAGTTCGGTTATAAACACACCACTCATCCGAAGATGTCGCAGACGGGGTAGATAGGTCATCGATTCGCGATTTGCCGAAAACTGTCCGAGTGTAAAGTATATAAGGTAGACACTTAGCAGTAGCGAGGTGTAGAGCACAGCCGACACCGCCTGCGCCGAGACAGCGCTGATTACACCGCCGAAAAGGTGCAGGTTACGGTAGGTGCCGAGGATCTCTTCCACCCTCAGATAGCCGATAATGTTGGCGTAACGAAAGAGATTGAGAACACCGGTCGCAGGGATAATAATGCGCAGGGTAAGGAACGCGCCGGGCAGGACGAGGCTTAAAAGCACAGAACCGATGGCACTTTTAGCGAACAACATTGCGAGCATTATTCCGAGGGCGCATATTATCGCCGCCACCCATTTTGTAACCATAAATGCGGCGAGATACTGCAGTATGTTAAAGGGCAATGTACTGCGCATCAGCTCCGGAACCGATTGAACCGAACGGGTGAGATCTCCAAGACCAAATACCGCACCGCAAAAGACAAGGTTGGTGCCGTACAGCAACAATACCGTCAAAAGCAGGCTGACGACGAGGGCGCACAGCTTGGCGAACGCCGTGGCAAGCCGTCCCCTTTTTGTGCTCCTCATCAGATGTAACAACCCTGCCTGTTTCTCCTGCTGCAACAGAGCAAAGGCGATAAGTATCATGGAAAATATCAGTATAACATCGGTCGTCTCAAAGGTGGTGGCGGTGATAAGCCCCATCTCGGGAAAGTAGTCTATCTCGACACCCTTCATCTCTTGGTATGCCTCTTGGGTCGAGACTATGTTTTGGTAGTCATAGCCGTCTTCGTCGGCAAAGATGGAGATTGCGGCGAGACCGTTCGCCGCGTCGTTTATTTCGCCTAAAAATTGCTCGTAGTTCGCCACCTGATTATACTCTCGGTATATATTGTTGATGAATGCATACTCCGATGCAATACTCTCGGTATATCTCAAATCCGCTCCGCCGGCATACTCCTCGGCATAACGCTCGATAATCTCGGCGTTATCAAGCTTCTCATCTTCATAATACTGATCGCCCGGCATAGAGTGTTGCTCTAAAAGATAGAAATTTTCAAGAATATACATGGCCTCGGCATAGTCAAAACGCTCCTGTAAAAAATCGCCCTTTTGCTCCATGTCCATGCCATGCATATCCTGCTCAATTGTTTTGTATGCCGACTGCGGTGGGTTGTTAGTGTTAGGTCTTGTAAAAAACCAGAGCAAAAAGAGGTTGAGGCAGAGCATTAACAGAATGTAGAGCACAAAACCACGGTTACCTATTAATTTTTTTATCTCATGGTGTAGTAACATAGCTTTATCGCCTTTATTTTTCCTCTTCAAAAATTTTCAGATAGACCTCTTCAAGCCCCTCGCCGGGGGAATAGCGCTCCACAAGCTCACTCGGCGCGCCAATATCCACCATCTCACCCTGCTTTAAAAGCAGTATTTTATCGGCGACGCTCTCCACGTCGGATACGACATGGGTCGCGACCAAAATGATACTCGTTTTGCTTAGCTCGCTCAACAGTTCACGCAGGCGCACGCGCTCCTTTGGGTCCAGCCCTGCTGTCGGCTCGTCCAACACCAACAGTTCCGGCTCGCCGAGCAGGGCATTTGCCGCAAGTAATCGTTGTTTCATACCGCCGGAATATGCCATAAGTCGCTTATCCAACTCATTCGAGAGATTGACAAGCGATGCACACCGCTCCACCTCTTTCGCTGCTGTGCCACGCGGTATCTCTTTGAGCGAGCACATATAGTCGAGGAATTCCCGTCCGGTGAAACTTTCGTACAGTGTCTGTTGTTGCGGCATATAGCCGAGTATGCGCCGAAAGTCGGCACCGAGCTTTCGGGTGGTTTTGCTGTTGTATCGCACCGCACCACTCGATTGATTTATACCGCCTACAATAATGTTGATAAGCGTCGATTTGCCGG
>CAYJMO010000074.1:0-10097 GCA_964371365.1 uncultured Oscillospiraceae bacterium | reverse complement strand
CTCAAAAGAAAAACCCCGACATAGCGGAGTTGGTACGTGGCAAGAGTGGTCGTGTGTTCGGTGACCTTAACTCGCTCCTTGTCATGTTAAAGGGTACACCGCTCGCCTATAATAAAGACATGCAAGAGGATAAAGAGGCGATTTTTGACGCACTTGACACTGTGCTGTCCTGTCTTGAGGCGTTCAATCCTATGATAAAAACCATGCGCGTTCGTCCCGACAACATGCGTGCGGCGGCGGCAAAGGGGTTCATCAACGCGACCGACTGCGCGGACTATTTAGTCGGCAAGGGTCTTGCCTTTCGTGATGCATACAAGGTGGTCGGTGCACTTGTCTCGCGCTGTATAAAGGAGCAAAAAACACTGGAGACGCTCACCCTCGAGGAATATATCGAGGCGTGTGAGCTGTTTTCAGATGATATATATGACGCCATCTCGTTGGAAAGATGTGTCGAGGTGCGCTCGGCACACGGCGGCCCGTCACGCTCGGCGGTGGAGATATCACTTGCCGATATAAAGGAACAATTAAAGGGAAATGCAGATGTTTAAGGTAGGAATAATAGGCGCAACCGGTTATGCAGGCGCGGAGCTTGTCCGCCTCTTGCTCACACATGACAATGTTCAGCTTGTCGCGTTGTCGTCGGTCAGCTTTGAGGGGCAATCCCTGTCGGAGGTCTACCCTGCATTTTTCACGGTCGCGGACGATATTTTAGTGGATGAAAACACCGTCATTGAACGCAGTGACATCGTCTTTGCCTCCCTCCCTCACGGTCTGTCAGAGGATATTGCAAAAAAATGCGCCGATGCAAACAAGCGCTTTATCGACCTCGGTGCCGACTTTCGTCTTGAGCTTGAACAGGACTACAGCGACTGGTACGGTCTGCTGTTCAAATATGATGAACTGCACTCCGAGGCAGTCTATGGTCTCTCGGAACTCTTTCATGACGATATTAAAGATGCGAACATCCTCGCTAACCCAGGCTGTTATCCTACCAGCGTAGCGCTCGGACTTGCCCCTCTGCTTTGCAATAACCTTATCTCGACAAAAGGTATCGTGATAGACTCCAAAAGCGGAACCACCGGCGCAGGGCGTAGCCTGTCTCAGGTTACACACTTTCCGGACTGCAACGAGAATTTCGCCCCCTATAAGATTGCCGAGCACCGCCACACCCCCGAGATAGAGCAAACCCTCACGGAACTTGCCGGTGAGCAGGTTACCGTCACCTTTGTGCCGCATCTTCTGCCGGTCAACAGAGGAATTTTGTCCACAATATATACCGAGCTAAAATCGGACCACTCGATTGAGGAGATTCACGAGCTATACAAAGAGTTTTATAAAAACGCACCGTTTGTTCGAGTGCTTAACATAGGCAGTGCGGCTTGTATAAAGGCTGTACGGCTTTCCAACTACTGTGATGTATCTATACATTTTGACCGAAGATGCGGCCGGGTTATCATAGCCTCGGCCATAGATAATATGGTCAAGGGTGCCGCCGGCCAGGCAATTCAAAACATGAATATTATGCTGGGGCTTGCCGAGACAACAGGTCTTTTAGCCGTCCCACCTGCTATATAGAAAGGATTGTATATTATTAATATGGATATAAGAAGTATTGCCGGCGGTGTTTGCGCCCCGAGCGGGTTTGCCGCCTCCGGTGTTCACTGTGGTATAAGAAAAAACAAGACAAAACTTGATTTAGCACTTATCTACTCTAAGACTCGTTGTAGTTCTGCGGCGGTCTACACCCAAAACAAGGTGGTGGGAGCACCCATCATCGTCACCAAACAAAACCTTGAAGACGGCTATGCCAAAGCGGTCATCTGCAACAGTGGTAACGCTAACACCTGCAATGCCGACGGGGTGGAAAAGGCGAGGATAACCTGCAAGGAACTTGCTGAGAAATTGGAAATCGACCCATCTGATATTATCGTTGCCTCGACCGGTGTTATCGGTCAACCGTTGAACGTTGATGCAATCCTCGGTGGTATGCCGAAACTTATAGAAGAGCTCTCGAGCAACGACGAGACCGCGGCAGAGGCCATACTCACCACCGACCTCGTTAAAAAAGAGGTCGCGGTGGAGTTCAACCTCGGTGGTAAACCCTGCCGAATAGGCGGCATTGCCAAGGGTAGCGGCATGATACATCCCAACATGGCGACCATGCTCTGCTTCCTCACCACCGACGCGGCAATTTCGCCCGAGATGCTGCAAAATGCATTGACCGATGCGGTGGGGGACAGTTTTAATATGGTCAGCGTGGACGGCGACACCTCCACCAACGACATGGTGTCGATAATGGCGAACGGCAACGCGAAAAACGCCGAGATTACAACCAAGGACGACAACTATAAAACCTTTTTCCGTGCGCTTTTACAACTGTGCATCATGCTATGTCGCATGGTCGCAAGGGACGGCGAGGGCGCAACAAAATTGCTGGAGTGCACCGTCACCGGAGCGGTATCAAACGCCGTTGCAAAGCCGGTTGCGAAGTCGGTCATCACCTCCAGCCTTTTCAAGGCGGCGATGTTCGGCGAGGATGCGAACTGGGGCAGAATTCTCTGCGCTATAGGCTATGCCGACGCTGATTTTGACATAAACCTTGTCTCGGTCGCACTGCGTTCCGAGCGTGGCATGGTCAAGGTCTGCGAGGGCGGTGCCGGAATAGACTTCTCGGAGGAAAAGGCGGCCGAGGTTTTATCCTCCGACGAGATACACATCGAGGTTTCACTCGGCAACGGGAACGGCTCTGCGACGGCATGGGGCTGTGATTTAAGTTATGATTATGTAAAGATAAATGGGGATTATAGGACATAGTTACAAACTGTAGGGGCGACCTGTGGTCGTCCGTTTAGGTGATACGTATAATCGACCGGTTGATTGCAGGGGTGACGAACATGCATTCGGACGAGCGAAGCTCGCCCCTACAACCACCACACAAAGGAAAGGACACAAAAAGGATTGAACAACACCAATCATCTCTCCGACCTGTCAAGGGCACAGGTACTAATCGAGGCACTTCCCTATATACAGCGTTATCGTGGCAAGACGGTGGTCATAAAATACGGTGGTAATGCGATGACCTCCGATACTCTTAAGGCGGCGGTCATGGAGGATATTATCCTGCTGTCGTTGATGGGCGTTCGCATCGTGCTTGTACACGGTGGTGGCCCCGAGATAACCGAGACCCTCGGTCGTATGCAGATCGAAAGCCGTTTTGTGGACGGCCTGAGATACACCGACGCCGATACAGCGGAGGTGGTGCAGATGGTGCTCGCCGGCAAGCTGTCAAAAGAACTGGTCTATCTCATCCAGCGCAGTGGTGGCAAGGCGCTCGGGCTTTGTGGCCTGGACGGTGGTATGATCACCGCTAAAAAACATAAGGGAGAAAACGATCTCGGTTTTGTAGGTGACATAACAAAGGTCAATGCCGAGCCGATAATCGACGCTTTAAACTGTGGCTATATTCCGGTCATCGCGACCGTTGCCGGCGACAGCAAGGGCAACGTCTACAACATCAACGCCGACACTGCCGCCTCCGCCATTGCGAGCGCACTCGGGGCGGAGAGCTTCATTTTAATGACCGACATCAAAGGTCTCTTGGAGGATAAGGACGACGAGAGCACATTAATCCCTGTCGTGAGTGTGAGCGACGTCCCTCATCTTGTCAAGCGCGGCATCATCTCGGGTGGCATGATACCAAAGATAGAGTGTTGTGTCGAGGCGGTGCGCCGTGGGGTTAAACGGACCTTTATCTTAGACGGCAGAGAGCCACATTCCATACTGGTTGAAATACTGTCCGACAAGGGCAGTGGCACTATGTTTTATTAATTTGGTGTGTTAAAAATGAAAGGGACAATATAATGTCTTATAATGAACTGAAAAATAACGACGAAAAATATGTGGTTGGCAATTATGCACGATTTGACCTGTGTATCGACAGAGGCAAAAAATCCACCTGCTATGATTTAGAGGGCAACGAGTATATCGACTTTACCACCGGTATCGGCGTCAACAGCCTCGGTTTTTGTGACGACGGTTGGGTTATGGCGGTGACAAGGCAGGCGGCGGCATTAAACCACGTCTCCAACCTATACTACACCTCGCCGAGCACCGACCTTGCAAAACTACTCTGCACACGCACCGGCTGTGACAAGGTCTTTTTTGCCAACTCCGGAGCGGAGGCTAACGAGGGCGCGATTAAGGCGGCTCGCAAATACTCCTTTGATAAGTACGGCAAGGAGCGCAGTGTTATCGTTACAC
The DNA here is from genome assembly GCA_964371365.1 of uncultured Oscillospiraceae bacterium. GTDB lineage: Bacteria > Bacillota > Clostridia > Oscillospirales > Ruminococcaceae > CAYJBH01. The sequence goes on along the minus strand of CAYJMO010000074.1, from coordinate 5,837 downwards.
TGAACGGCTCGTTCCACGGTAGAACGGTGACAACACTTGCCGCCACCGGACAGGACGCCTATCACAACTATTTCTTCCCCTTTACCGAGGGTTTTGTACATGTCGAGCCTAATGATATAAAGGCATTAAACGCGGCGCTCGGCAAGGATGTCTGTGCCGTTATGCTGGAGTTTGTTCAGGGCGAGGGCGGTGTACGCAAGCTAAACGACGACTATGTCAAGGAGGTCGCAAAACTCTGCGCCGAGCGTGATATATTGCTTATCGCGGATGAAGTGCAGACCGGTGTCGGCAGAACCGGCACCTTTTTGGCAGCGGAGCAGTTCAAGGTCACAGCCGACATAACCACCCTTGCAAAGGGTCTTGGCGGTGGTCTGCCTATCGGCGCGATACTGTTTAACGAAAAGACAGGCGGTGTGCTCACTCCCGGCACCCATGGCACCACCTACGGTGCAAATCCCATCGCCTGCGCGGCGGCGTACTACACCGTCAACAGCATCGACACCTCCCTCATGAACGAGGTCAAGGTCAAGTCCGGCTATATAAGAGCGCGTCTTGAAAAGATGAAAAATGTCACGGTGGTGGACGGTCTCGGCATGATGATAGGCTTTGAAGTGAGTGAGGAGTTCAAACCGGCGGAGCTTGTCAAGGCGGCGATGGATAAAGGTCTATTACTACTTACCGCAAAGGACAGGGTTCGTCTACTCCCTGCGCTCAACATACCTAAAGCATCATTAGAGCGCGGCATGGATATTATTGCAGAACTGTTAAAAGGCGCAGAAAAAGAGGAGGAGGCGTTGGAAAAAGCACCGCCTGCCAAAAAGGAAAAAAAGGAGCAAAAGAAGTAGATGAAACATCTTTTAAAATTAAGTGATCTGACCGGTGACGAAATTATCGAACTTTTGAACCTCGCCGATCAGCTAAAGTATCAACAAAAACACGGCATATCACATCGTCATTTAGAGGGCAAGACGCTCGGCATGATCTTCCAGAAGTCCTCCACACGCACGAGGGTATCGTTCGAGGTGGGTATGTATCAATTAGGTGGATATGCGCTGTTTTTATCGTCTAACGATCTGCAGATAGGCAGAGGTGAGCCGGTCTGTGACACCGCGCGTGTGCTCTCCCGCTATCTTGACGGTATCATGATAAGGACCTTTGAGCAGTCCGAGGTGGAGCAACTTGCGGAGTTCGGAAGTATACCGATTATTAACGGTCTCACTGACTATTCCCACCCCTGTCAGATACTCGCCGATCTCATGACAATTCGTGAGTATAAAGGGCATCTCGACGGGCTTAAACTCTGTTATATCGGCGATGGCAACAACATGGCAAACTCGCTCATTATCGGTGGATTAAAGGTCGGCATGTCGGTAGGCATTGCCACACCTAAGGGCTACGAGCCGGCGAAAGAGGTTATGGCGTTTGCCTCGGGATACGACTGTTTTGAGTTTTCAAACGACCCGATGGTTGCCGCAAAGGATGCCGATGTGGTAATTACCGATGTCTGGGCATCGATGGGACAGGAGCAGGAGGCGCAGGAGCGTCGGGTTCACTTCAACGGTTTTCAGATTAATGAGGAGCTGATGGCAGTGGCAAAACTGGACGCGTTGGTGCTCCATTGTTTGCCGGCACATCGGGAGGAGGAGATAACCACCGAGGTGTTTGAAAAACATGCAGACGAGATTTTTGACGAGGCGGAAAATCGCCTCCACGCCCAAAAGGCGGTGCTGGTCAAACTGCTTGCAAACGAGGATATCATCGACTAAGGGTGTAGTAAATAACTCGATTTCACCCATCAATAATTATCTATTTTGAGAGGAACAAGGACATGAGAGAGAAATTCTATATCACCACCCCCATCTATTACCCCTCCGATAAGCTTCATATCGGTCATGCTTACTGTACCGTTATGGCGGATGCGGTGGCGAGGTATCATAGGATGTGCGGCAAGGATGTCCTGTTCCTAACCGGCACCGACGAGCACGGCAAGAAGATCGAGGATCGCGCGGCAGACAAGGGAGTCACGCCCAAAGAGTACGTCGACGAGATTGTCGCCGGAATCAAGGACCTTTGGGAGCTTATGAACGTCAGCTACGACCGTTTCATCCGCACCACCGACGGCTACCATGAGCAATCGGTCGGATAATTCTTTAAAATGCTGTACGTTAACGGTGATATTTATAAGGACAGATATGAGGGGCACTACTGCAAACCTTGCGAGAGCTTTTGGACGAAAACTCAGCTCATCGAGGAGAAATGCCCCGACTGTTCCGGCGAGGTCACCCTCGAGAGTGAGGAGGCATATTTTTTCCGTCAAAGCAAATACGCCGATCGACTTTTGGAGCTGTACGAGCAAAACCCTACCTTTATTCAGCCAAACACGCGTAAAAATGAGATGGTGTCCTTTATAAAGCAGGGGCTTAGCGACCTGTGTGTCTCCCGCACCTCGGTCAAGTGGGGCATACCTGTGGACTTTGACCCAACACACACCGTATATGTCTGGATTGATGCGCTAACCAATTATATCAACGCCCTCGGGTACGAGAATAAGGAGTATTCCGATTTTGAGCGTTACTGGCCTGCCGAGTTGCACCTCGTAGGCAAAGAGATACTGCGTTTTCACGCGATAATCTGGCCGTCCATACTGATGGCACTTGATCTGCCTTTGCCAAAACAGGTCTACGGTCACGGGTGGTTGCTTTTTTCCGGCGGTAAGATGAGCAAATCCAAGGGTAATGTCATCGACCCCGCCATCCTCTGCGAGAGATATTCCGTCGATGCAATACGCTATTTTTTACTGCGTGAGGTGGCTTTTGGCAGTGACGGCGAGTTCTCCAACGAGGCATTGTTCGCCCGTATTAATCAGGATTTAGCCAACGACCTCGGCAACCTGCTCTCGCGAACCGTCTCCATGCAGATGAAGTATTTCGGCGGCACATTGCCGAGTGAGCAGTGCGGCGGTGACGAGGACAACGAGTTATTACAAAAGATGGCAGACGTTGCCGAAAAGGTCGCAAAAGCGATGGAGCTCCACAACATGCCGGAGGCACTGGGTGCAATATTCGAGGTGGTAGGCAGTGCCAACCGCTATATCGATAAAACCTCCCCCTGGGCACTCGCGAAGGAGGAGGCTAACAAACCGCGACTTGCACGGGTGATGTACAACCTCGGCGAGGCATTGCGCCACGTCGGTGTATTGCTCGCACCGTTTATGCCGGATGCGTCGGTCAAGATACTCGGTGCACTCTCGCTCACCCCCGAGTCGGACGGTGGTAACTATGCGACACTGTCCTGTGCACTTGCGCCGGACTTTACCGCCGTGCAGATACCGGCACTGTTCCCGAGGATTGACATTGAAAAGGAGCTGGCGGCACTGGAGGAGCATCTGCCCATTAAACCGGCACAAAAGCCGAGCGAAGAAAAACCGGCAAAGTCTCAAATAGAGCCAAAGCCGGACGAGATATCCTATGATGATTTTATGAAGTGCCAACTTATCTGCGCCGAGGTCAAGGCGTGCGACAAGGTCAAAGGAGCGGACAAGCTGTTGCAACTCACCCTCTTTGACGGTGAGCGGGAGCGCAGTGTTGTGTCCGGTATAGCACAGTTTTATACCGCCGAGCAGTTGATAGGCAAAAAAATAGCGCTGGTCGCCAACCTAAAGCCGGCGAAACTGCGCGGAGTTCTAAGCGAGGGCATGATTCTTGCCGCCGACAACGGCGATGCGATAGAGGTGCTGTTTTTACCGCAGGAGTTGCCCTGTGGAAGTAGGATAAGGTGATTTAGGTTAATGACTAAGGGCGACTGACTGTGGTCGTGTTGTAGGGGAGGGGTTATCCCTCCCTTTATAATTGTTATCGGCACACTTGGGTCGGGAGGGGAGACCCCTCCCCTACAGCATTTTTACTTTTCATTACTGTTAAGTCTTTTCAGCACCGCGCACAGGGGTGGTGTCAATATTGCGGCGGCGGCGGCCTCGGCGAGACCGTTTGTCAGTATCAGACCAAATATAGCGATACCGCCCGACAGCTCGGCAGGGAAGATGAAAAACAGCCCGGACAGGAAAATAATTGTATTCAACAGCGATGTCACCGCGCCGATAACACCGGCACCCACAAAAAACGGGACTTTTTTGCCGAACCTGTGATACAGGTGGGACAGCGCCGCACAGCCCAGACCTACCAAAAGGCGACCGCCGACGGTGAGGAGCAACATATAGGCGACGTTATATTCGAACAGGGCGATGGTGAAAACGCTCTCATACGGCGCACGCAAAAAACTGGTTATACCAAACACCAGCGAGAGCAGAACGGCCGCGTACGGCTTGACCGATATTCCACCGACGGCGATAGGCACCGTCATGATGGTGAGGCTGAACGTCGGCAGGAGTGGTATGTACCCGAGCGGCGTCGCGGCGAGCAGTATGGTAATTGCAATCAGCAGTGCCAAACGCGTGAGTTCCTTGGTATTGTTGGTCATAAAAATCACAATCCTTTCGTTGTTGATTGACTATATGATAACACAGGACACCCTCTCGGTCAATATGTGCGTGATATTTTCCGCGAACAATTAATATTTCAACAATATATCTTGTATTTCTATTAAAATAATGGTATAATATCTGACAAAGATAAATGATTTAAGGGAAAAGGATGATAAATAGGGGCTTAAATAAATTCAAGGCAGTAGTCTTATTGGTTATGCTATCTGCCTTGATGCTCACCCTCACCTCCTGCGGCGAGTCGCTGGGGGAATACTCCTTTGAGGTGCCACAGGATGTGACCTACGATTTGGGGGAGGTTGCCGAGCCGTTGACCGTGACGGCGACGGTGGACTTCGGTGAGACGGACGGCGTTATCGAGGCGAACTGGCGCAGTTCCGAGACTGATGTGATAAGTAGCGACAACAAGTATCATGATTTGCCCATTCGATACGGCGAGGATTTTTCAAACCCCTTTCCGGAAAATTCGCCGGTAACTTTCACCCTCACCCCCGACACAAGCGTCGTCGGGACGACCTATTATTATCTCGAACTCATCTATGAATATGATGCGGGTGATGGCATGGCGACACTTTTAGGCAAAGAGGGGGATGATGAAAGCCAGGCGACCATCTCCTCCACCATGTTCTCCGTGACCGTTGTCGACCCGGACGAGGAGGACGACGATGACGATGACGACAGTAGCAGTTCGAGTAGCAGTAGCAGTTCGAGCAGTAGTAGTTCAAGTAGTAGTTCGAGTAGCAGCAGTAGTTCAAGCAGCAGTAGTAGCAGTAGCAGTAGTAGCAACTCCTACAGCTTTGCCATAACCACCCAACCGCAGGGCGGCAACTTTGATCAATACTCCAACACATTCCTGAACGTCGCGGCGAGCTCCAACAGTGGGCGTGCACTGACCTATCAGTGGTTCACCTCACTGTCGAACAGCACCGAGGGCGCGGTGCCGCTCACCGGCGAGACGGGCAGTAGCTACCGTGTCAACACCGGCGGACCGTACAGTCAGTTCTACTATTGCGTCGTGACCGACAGCTATGGCGGCATGAGCTACCAACGCATCAGCAACATTGTCAACGTCAACGTGGTGGGCAGTTCAACCCCAACCCCGACCCCGACACCAACACCTAAGGTGGAGGAGCTGTGGGTGGCGGGCGTGCTGGTTACGCCGGATAACGCGTCGGATATCTTGGGGACAGTTTCTAATGTAGCAAGCTATGATTATGCGACAAAAACCTTGACGCTTGACGGTACAAATATTAATTACACAAGAACAACCGTCGATCCGAAAGCCTACAAAAATGCGATTATCGGGGCTAACTTTGATCTGACAATTAACCTTGTTAAT
>CAYJMO010000073.1:0-10178 GCA_964371365.1 uncultured Oscillospiraceae bacterium | reverse complement strand
TATTTTAGTGCGTCAGATTATTGATATGCCAACTTTATCATGCTTTCCAATTTCTAACCATCCTCAAATATCACCGTTTTAAGAACTTTACATCTGTAAAATGCGCTCTCTCCAATGCTCGTCACGCCTGCGGGTATGGTTATGGATTCGAGTGCGTCACAGTCAAAGAATGCCGCCAATCCAATGCTTTCTAATTTCGAACCAGCCTCAAAAGTCACATTTTTAAGTGCCACACATTTACTAAATGCATGATTAACAATACTCGTCACGCCTGCGGGTATGGTTATGGATTTAAGTGATTCACAGCCAGAAAATACGCTGTTTCCAATGGTTTTCACTCCTGCGGGTATGGTTATGGATTCGAGTTTGGCACAGTATTGAAATGCGTTGTTTCCAATGGTATTCACTCCTGCGGGTATGGTTATGGATTCGAGTGCGTCACAGCTATGGAATGCGTAAGTTCCTACGCTTGTCAAATTCGAACCATCCTCAAAAATCACCTCAGCAAGTTTCGTACATTCATAAAATGCATTATATCCAATGCTTGTCACGGCATCTTCAATAACTACTTTTGTAACCTCGGCGATGATATTGGTATCACCTCGCCAATTTGTTGTGCCGGCATTTGAACTGATGGTTAAAGTTGTGCCTGTATAACTCCAACCGTCGCCGCTTGCATCAGCCGCAAACACCGTGGTGCCGCCCATCGGCAACAACCCTGCCATAAGGCAAAGCGTTAGCACACCCGATATTATTTTGTTTTTGTAATGATCCTTTTTCATAAACGTTCCTAAACATTTTGTTATTCTTTGTATGCGGTGATATTGTAGGGGAAGGGCTCTGCTCCTCCCATTTGTTCGGTTATCCGCAATGTCGGGAGGGGTGACCCCTCTCCTATAACGTATTTTGATACAACTATACAAAGTAAACTATAGCATACCGACCTATGAAATGTCAACCGTAAATATTGTGTGCTAATTCAAAATCTATATAATAACAATCGCTATTCAAAAGCATAAAGGCATAATTCAAAAGGTTTTAGGGCTCGATATCACCGACAGCAGGGACAAAAACCAACGCCCCGAGTGCCTTTGCCTCGAGAGCATCGACATTGGGACGTACAATTGCTTTTCAAACGGTTGCTACTATTGTTATGCACTGCAAAACAAGAAATTTGCGCTTGCCAATATGGGTAGACACTCCCCTCTATCCCCTGTTTTAATCGGAGATGTCAACCCCCACGCCATCATTACCGAGCGTAAAAGAGGTGGTGTCATTGTCTATCAACTGTCCATGTTTTAAAAATCCTCTCTCATTTTCGCCAATATTTTACGCTCCATTCTCGATATCTGCACCTGTGTTGTGCCGAGGATTTTCGCCGTTTCACTTTGGGTTTTTCCTTTATAATATCGCAGTGTAATCAGCTCTCTTTGTTGCGGAGTGACGCGCGAGAGTGCCTCACGTACCGCAATTCTGTCCTCTATAATCGCCTCCTCGTTCTGTACCGGTATATCCATCTCCTTACCATCCTTTTCGTCATCGTATATAGGAGATAATGATAAGGTCGGTTGTGATGCACAGATTGCCTGCGCAATGGATTGAGGCGAACTCTCAAGCTCCTGTGCTAACTGAGCAAGGGTCGGTTCAGTTCCTGTTTTTTTGATTATTTCAGCACGTTTGTGGTTTATTTTCATCGAGAGTTCCTTTAATGACCGGCTTACTTTAACCGTACCTCCGTCCCTAAATATCTTTTTTATCTCACCGAGGATTACCGGCACAGCATAGGTCGAAAAACACAGTCCTCTGCCTTCATCAAATCGGTCGTATGCCTTTATCAGTCCGAGCGAGCCGGCAGCATATAGCTCCTCATACTCCACCCCTCTCCCGCGAAATCGTCCGGCGAGAGAGTGTACAAGCCCGAGGTTCGCCTCGATAAACTCGTCTCTTTTTTGTTTGTCTCCCCTCATTTTATTCCTTTTTTATATGTTTTCGATGCGTTTTCTCATGGTTACCCTTGTCCCTTTGCCGACCCTTGATGTCACACGCACCTTATCCATAAAAGTCTCCATCACAGCAAAGCCGAGCCCTACACGCTCCTCTGTGTTGCCGGTGGTGAACATCGGCTGCATTGCCTGTTTAATATCCTCTATACCGACTCCTCTATCTACCACCGATATACGCAGTATGTCCGGCTCGATGATATCCATTGTCATGTTTATCCTGCCTATTTCATCGGGGTACCCATGTACTATTGAATTTGTGACCGCCTCGCTTACTGCGGTTTTTATGTCTCCTAACTGTTCTATAGTAGGGTCAAGCTGCAACGTGAATGCCCCGGCGACACTACGTGCAAATGCTTCGTTACAGCTCTTGCTCAAAAACGAAAACCTGACCGTGTTCCTTATCTTCATGACAGATAACCTCCTTTAAATTCCGATGAACTCGTAATACCTGCGATCTGCAATACCTTTTCCACCTGATTTGACACCCCGGCAACCGACATGGTCACATCCTCCGAGCGCAATAGGCGATGCCGTCCTAATATCAACCCTATACCGGACGAGTCCATAAACCCCACCGATGAAAAATCCAGCACACATCTTCTCGGTGTACTACAGATAATCTCGGCATCGATACTGCGGCTGAGTGTCTTGGCACTGTGATGGTCTATCTCACCTCTTAATAACACCGTCAAGGTGCCATCGGAGCGCTGAAACTCTATCTCACACATTTTTATTCCTTTCTTTTCAAGTTGAAGGGCTATATATTAAAAAACCACTACTATGACAATCATAATAGCGGTTTATCTTCAAATATTATAGTAAATACTGTCGAACAAGAATTATTTATTTTCTATGCTTTAATCGTGCCATCCTCTCCTTTAACATTATACCACAATAACCACCTATCGCGCCGGACAATGTGAGCAGAATGAACTTAACTACTCCGGTGCCGGTAAAAGAGGTTAAACCGTATATTAACGCTATGACAAATATCAAAGCAAACGTCCCTGCTCCGATAGCAGCTCCGATCAACAGACCGTTCTTGCCAAATAGCCCTGAAAATATTACGGCGCTCACAAAGGTTGCTATCGCCATCGAGGTGGTTGCGAGAGGAGTTATGACCGACGGCGCGAGGTCTACCGATATGGCTATAAAGGAACAGAGCGAGAGCATCAGCAGTAACACCACCGCCGAGCCTGCTGTCGATACGGCAATGGGTATTAACAATCCTTGCGACGTCCTGTTACAACCTGATTTAAACATAAATTCCCCCATAAAATGAAGTAAACAACTACACTACATCTTATGGGGGAATTGGTTTTAATATAACTATTCGGTGATAAGTTTTTCCACTTCGTTTATCGCCCACTTTTTAAAACGGAGTTTTGCCTTGTCCGCACCGGTCTCAATTAGCACGGTGTCATCTTTAATGCTGACAATGATGCCTACTATGCCGCCGATGGTGGTGATAGTGTCGCCTACCTGCACCTCACTGCGCATTTTTTGAGTCTCTTTTTCCTTTTTGCGCTGGGGTCTGATCATCACAAAGTACATAACACCGATGACCGCCACAAAAGGCAGAAAGGATAAAACCATGCTGAGCGGATCCATCTCGCCGGTAGCTTCAGCGGCAGTGCTTAATAATAAAAAATCCATTTCTTTATTGCTCCTCTTTACTAACTTTAAATACGTCGGTCAAAACGCAGGGCATTTTCGGCGGCATAGGATAAAAAATTGCCCCCCTGTATCGCCTCACGTATTTCACCTAACAGATTATTATAATACCACAAATTGTGTTGAGTTGCAAGTCTTAACCCCAAAATTTCTTTCGCCCGCAAAAGATGTCGAATAAAACCTCTTGAATGTCGTCGGCAGGCGGGGCAGGAACAACCCTTTTCTATTGGATTATCGTCGGTTTTATACTTTGCGTTGTTTAGGTTTATAACTCCGTCATGGGTGAAAAGGTGTCCGTGCCGTGCATTTCGGGATGGCATGACACAGTCGAAAAGATCGACACCCCTTGCCACCGCTTCGATAATGTTACCGGGTGTGCCGACCCCCATGAGATACCTTATCTTATCGCCGGGGAGTATCGGGGTGACCGTTTCCAGCGTCTCATACATGACCTCTTTCGGCTCACCAACCGCAAGACCGCCGACCGCAAAGCCGTCAAAATCAAGCTCGATCAACCGTTTTGCATTTTCACTTCGCAGATCCTGAAAGGTCGCACCTTGATTTATCCCAAAAAGCAGCTGTCTTTGAGATGGTTCGGTATCGGAATAGATGCGACGATGATGCTCAAGGCTCCTTGCAAGCCAGCGCAGTGTCCTCGCCGACGATGCCTTTGCATAGTCATAGCCGGCCGGATTTTCCACACACTCATCAAACCCCATTGCGATGGTCGCCCCGAGGTTTTTTTGGATATTCATACTCTCCTCCGGCCCCATAAATATCCGCTTTCCATCCACGTGAGAGGCAAATGTAACCCCCTGCTCCGTTATCTTGCGCAAAGAGGAGAGAGAAAAAACCTGAAACCCTCCGCTGTCGGTGAGCGTCACCCCATTCCATCCGGTGAAACCTTTAAGGCCACCCATCTCGGCGACGACATCGTCCCCCGGTCTTATATGCAGATGGTAGGTGTTGGACAGCATAACCTGACATCCGATCTCTGACAGGTCGTCGGCGGAAAGGCCACCTTTAATAGCCGCCGCCGTTGCAACGTTCATAAATGCCGGCGTTTGTATCTCCCCGTCGCGGGTTTTCAAGCTGCCAAGTCGTGCCGTGCCATCCTGTTTTATCAATTTATACATATATTTCCTCTATATTATCATCATTGCATCGCCAAAACTGTAAAAGCGGTATCGTTCATCTATTGCGTGTCTGTAAGCTCTGTCGATAAACTCTTTATCGGAAAATGCCGATACCAGCATCAAAAGGGTGCTCTGTGGCAGGTGAAAGTTGGTTATCAACGCATCGACTACCTTGAATTCATAACCGGGAGTAATAAATATGTCGGTTGTGCCGGTATGGGCGATTATCTGCTCCTTTTGGGCAAAGACACCCTCCAGCGTCCGTGTGGCAGTAGTGCCGACAGCTATCACACGCCCTCCACGAGACTTAGTCTCATTTATCTGCTCTGCTGTTTTTTCACTTAACTCATACCATTCGCTGTGCATGACATGGTCTTCTATCAATTGTGCATCGACCGGCTTAAAGGTTCCGACACCCACATGTAAGGTCACCTCTGCAATTTTAACCCCTTTTGATCTTATGCGATTTAACAGCTCCGGCGTGAAATGCAGTCCGGCTGTGGGCGCCGCCGCCGAGCCGAGGTGTTTTGCGTAGACGGTCTGATATCGCCCCTCCTCACTTTTGCTGTCCTTTATGTAGGGCGGCAGTGGCATACGTCCGAATTTGTAGAACATCTCCATAACATCGCCCTGTGAGGTGAACTTCACAAGCCTTTCACCGTCCGGCAAAACCTCGCACACCTCGGCAAAGAGGGAATCTGCAAAGTCCACCTTTGCACCGACACGCATCTTTTTGCCCGGTCGTACCATGCACTCCCATATATCATCGCCACGGTCGTTTAACAGCAAAATCTCAAATTCACCGCCGGTTTTAAAGTTGCCAAGCAGTCTTGCCGGCAGTACCTTTGAGTTGTTGAGCACCAACAGGTCACCCTTATTGAAATAATCGACAATATCACTAAATCGGCGATCTGTTAACTCTTTTTCATTCCGATCAACCACCAAAAGTCGTGAAGAATCTCTTGGCTCGGCGGCGGTGTTAGCGATAAGCTCCATCGGTAGATTGTAATCAAAATCTTTTGTTTTCAAAACTTAAACAATTCCTTTTTGTTTTTTTCTTGCAAATAATGCAAAATTTTGTTATAATCAAAATATATATTTTATATTATATATTATTGATTAGAAAAATTTTGTCTGGGCGTAGCGAGCAACTTTGCACACACAGTACACAAACCTATCTACATCATTATATAACAAATTTAAATCATTTGCAACAAGGTATGAATCATTAACATTTTACAGAAAGGAAAAAATTCTATGAGCATTAAAATCGCGGTGGTCGGGGCTACCGGCATGGTTGGACGTACATTTTTAAAGGTTTTGGCGGAGCAAAAAATCGAGGGGGCACAGTACACACTTTTTTCCTCTGCGAAAAGCGCCGGCAAGGTTATAGAGTTTCTCGGTGATGAATACACCGTCAAGGAGCTGAATGAAAATTCTTTTGATGAGGGGTTTGACTACGCTCTGTTCTCGGCAGGCGGCTCAACCAGTGCAAAATTTGCACCCGTAGCCGCAAAGGCGGGATGTGTTGTCATTGATAACAGCTCCCACTGGCGTATGGACCCGAACGTGCCGCTTGTCGTGCCTCAGGTCAACCCGAATGCCGCGTTTAAACATAACGGAATCATCGCAAACCCCAACTGTTCCACCATTCAAGCGATGTTGCCTCTTTGTGCACTGCACAAAAAATACGGCATAAAACGTGTCGTGTACTCCACCTATCAGGCGGTCTCCGGCGCCGGTGTGAGCGGTGTTGACGATCTTAAAAACGGTCGTGAGGCGGCAGTGAACGGCACCGAATTCACGCCATCAAAGTTCCCGTACCCAATAGTTGACAACTGTATACCACACATCGATGTCTTCCTTGAAAACGGTTACACCAAGGAGGAGCAAAAGATGGTGGAGGAGACACGCAAGATTTTAGAGGATCAATCCCTTGCAGTGACTGCAACATGTGTGCGTGTGCCGGTTGCAAGCGGTCATAGCGAATCTATTAATGTTGAACTTAAAACCTCTTATGAGCTTGCCGATGTCAAGGCGTTGATGGGCACGGTGGATGGATTGATAGTGCGTGATGATGTTGCAAATAATATCTACCCACTTGCACTCGATGCAGACGATAAAAACGAGGTCTTTGTCGGACGCCTTCGACGGGATGACAGCGCGCCCAACTGCCTTAACATGTGGGTGGTGGCTGACAATATCCGAAAAGGAGCGGCAACAAACGCAGTTGAGATTATGATGTTGCTGATAAATAATAACAAATAGTCTATTCAAACCATATTATAAAATAAATATTATATTGAAAGGGGCAAAATTTATGAAAAAAGATGTTTTTCGCGGCAGTGGTGTTGCAATAGTCACACCCTTTAACCCGGACTTTAGTATAAACTTTGAGGAATTTGCGCGGCATATCGACTTTCAGATTGAAAACAAAACCGATGCCATAATAGTCTGTGGTACAACCGGTGAGGCATCCACTATGGACGATGCAGAACATCTGTCCTGCATTGAGTTTTGTCACAAGCATGTTGCAGGTAGAGTGCCGGTCATTGCCGGTGTCGGTTCCAACGACACTCGTCACGCCATCGAGCTGACAAAATCCGCCGCCGCAATAGGCGTTGATGGACTACTGCACGTCACTCCGTACTACAATAAAACCAATCAATCCGGATTGATAAAACATTTCGAGACGGTAGCGCTTGCCGCTCCCAACACCCCGATTTTCTTGTACAATGTACCGTCCCGAACCGGCATGACCATCAAGCCGGAGACCTATAAGGTTCTGTCCGAAATCGAGAATATCGTCGCCACCAAGGAGGCGTCGGGTGATATTAGCTCCATCGCAAGGACAAAGGCACTCTGTGGCGATAATCTTGCGCTATATTCCGGTAATGATGATCAGATCTTGCCGCTTATGTCGCTCGGCGGTTTTGGTGTAATTTCGGTCGTTGCAAATGTAATACCGCTTAAAACACATGAACTATGTGCACAGTATCTCGCCGGTAACACAAAAGAGGCAACACAAATTCAATTAGATATTATTAGCCTGTGTGATGCAATGTTCTGCGATGTCAACCCCATTCCGGTCAAGGTGGCGGTAAATATGCTCGGCTATAATGTCGGCGAGTGTCGACTTCCACTTGGTACTTTGAGTGAGAAAAGTTTAGAGTTTGTAAAAGAGGAAATGAAAAAATACATATGATTAGATTGTTAATCTCGGGTTATAGCGGATTTATGGGTACTGCTGTACGCAACATAGCGGCACAAAATTCCATCTTTGAGGTGGTTGCCGGAGTCGATAGAGTCTCACAGGGTTCTTCCTGTCCGGTGTTCGCGTCCTTTGACGATGTCACCATCTCGGCAGATGTCATCATCGACTTTGGTGCACCCACCCTAACCGACAGTCTTTTAGACTATTGTGAGCGAACAAAAACAGCGGCTGTGATCTGCACCACAGGTCTGCCACCGGAGGTCAAGGCACGCATACCGGAGATCGCCAAGACCGTCCCCATGTTCTATAGTGCGAATATGTCCCTCGGTGCAAACCTCCTTGCAAAACTTTGTCGCAATGCGGCAAAACTCCTCGCCGATGACTTTGATATTGAGGTTGTTGAGGCACACCATCGTCGGAAAATTGACGCTCCGAGCGGCACTGCACTGATGCTCGCGGATGAGATTCGTGACGCCGTTGCAAATGAGTTTGACGGCCGTAAATTGGACTACTGTTTTGATCGCAGCGACCGACGGGACGCTCGCCCTAAAGATGAGATAGGGATACACGCGGTGCGCGGTGGTAACATCGTCGGCGACCACGAGGTGTTATTTATATCGGATTCGGAATCAATCACACTGTCTCACCACGCCTTCTCACGAGAGGTTTTTGCCGCCGGTGCACTCAAGGCGGCACGCTTTTTGGCGGACAAGCCTGCCGGACTTTACAGTATGGACGATGTCATAGTTATTTAAGGGATAAAAAAGGAATGAAAAAGTTTATAGCGATACTGCTGTTACTATTAACAACGGTGATGTATTTCGGGTGCGAGAGACGAGAGGTGAGCGTCGAGCCGATAAGCGAAGAACCTCCAGAAAGCACCGTTTCACAGTCACAGCCGGAAAGCGAGCCGGAGCCGGAACCGGAACCGGAGCCGGTAGTTAATGTCGCCACCGTTATAACCGCCGGAGACAACCTGATACACGCCGCCCTGTACATGGACGCGGCGCGAAAGGCACAGGAAAACGGCACCGGAGAGTATGATTTTTCTTCCTGTTATTCCGAAATATCGCCGCTCATTCAGTCCTATGACCTTGCTTTCATAAATCAGGAAAGCCTTGTCACCGACACACTTACACCGTCCCATTACCCGATGTTTGCCTCCCCACCCGAGGTGGTGAGTGCGGCATACGACGCAGGATTTCGCTTTTTCAATCTTTCAAACAACCATAGTTATGACAAGGGTGCTGTAGGCGTCACCGACACCCTTGACTTTTGGAGTAGAATGCCGGATGATGTCGCCATCACAGGGTTTTATAACGATGGAATGACCGGTTACACCCCCTATACCGTCAACGATATCGAGTTTGGATTTTTAGGTTATACCCAACACACCAACGGCCTGCCAACCCCGTCTGGGGCAATTGCATCTGTCATATACACCGATGAATTGGAACGAATGGAAGAGCAGATTGCCGCCGCGCGAGCCGAGGTGGATGTCGTTGCTGTTTCACTCCACTGGGGAGATGAAAATTCTCATAACGTCGCCCAATATCAACGTGACCTCGCGCAGTGGCTTTGTGATCGTGGTGTCGATGTGCTGATAGGACATCATCCTCATGTTCTGCAACCGATAGAGTGGTACAGTTCAACGGATGGTCATGAAATGCTCTGCATCTACTCCCTTGCAAATTTCTTGTCGGGACAGGATGAACCTCCAAACTCGACCGGCAGTGTGGTGTCGTTCACCGTGACACAACCGGAAGGGGAGGGCGTGGAAATTTCGGAAGTTGTTGCACACCCGACCATCGTTCATTCCGAGGCAGGTTTCACCGACTATACAGTATATCACCTAAGCGACTATACCGAGGAATTGATGTCGGTAAATAATATAGCACGCTCCTATCCGAGTTTTACTATCGACTGGGCATGGGAGAGTTATGAGGCCAATACACCGGAGGAGTTTAGGATAGTAAAGAGTGGCTAACCGGTTAACGCCCGCATGAATGTTTATAGAATTTTTGTAGTAAATTATATTGACTTTAAATTTAAATTGTGGTAAAATATACTTTGTCACCGAAGAGAGGTGACACATGTGGTGGTTGTAGCTCAGTTGGTTAGAGCGCCAGATTGTGGCTCTGGAGGCCGTGG
>CAYJMO010000072.1:151-10283 GCA_964371365.1 uncultured Oscillospiraceae bacterium | reverse complement strand
AACTGCATACCCTCAACAACCTCGGTGTAGGGCTCGGCGGTTTTGCTCTCTTCGATGGTGATGACACCGTCGGAGGAGACCTTCTCCATAGCCTCGGCTATAAGATTACCGATGGTCTCGTCGGCGGCAGATATGGTCGCAACACGTGCAACGTCCTTACTGCCGGACAGGCTTTTGCTGTTGGACTGGAGTGCCTCGACAGCCGCAACAACAGCCTTGTTCATTCCACGCTTTACGTCCATCGGGTTTGCGCCGGCGGCAACGTTCTTCATGCCCTCCTGCACAAGTGCCTGAGCGAATACTATCGCGGTGGTGGTGCCGTCGCCTGCAGCGTCGTTGGTTTTGGTAGCAACCTCACGCAGGAGCTGAGCGCCCATGTTTTCATAGCTGTCGGACAGCTCGATCTCTTTCGCGATGGTCACACCGTCGTTGGTGATAAGCGGTGCGCCAAACTTCTTGTCCAGCACAACGTTGCGACCTTTGGGTCCGAGTGTGATTTTTACGGTATCGGCGAGCTTGTCGATACCTACAAGGAGGTTTTTGCGAGCCTGTTCGCCGTGTTCAATCATCTTTGCCATATTAATTATTGTTCCTTTCGAAATATTATTCTACTATCGGGTATCGGGCGATTAATAATCGCCCCCTGGCTGTCGAAAAAGTTCGACAGCCCCGAGAGGGGATGCATCCCCTCCCGGTACCCTCCCCCACAAATGGCTTTGCGAAGCCATTTGTCGAAGGTCAAATTCGCCGCGCATGTCACCGAATTTGACATTTTAAGGGATTTACAGGTTTTTTGACGGTCTGCGGGCGATTAATAATCGCCCCTACTCTACTATTGCGAGTATGTCGGATATGCGAACTATCAAGCAGTCGTTGCCGTCCATCTTGACCTCGGTACCGGCATATTTCGACGCGATAACCTTGTCGCCGACCTTAACCGTCATCTCCACCTCGTTGCCATCAACGAGACCGCCGGGACCTACCGCTAAAACCTCAGCAACCTGTGGTTTCTCCTGTGCAGAACCGGGCAGTACTATGCCGCTCTTTGTTGTTTCTTCCGCCTCAACCGCTTTTATAACTACACGGTCGGCAAGTGGTACAATTTTCATCGGATACCTCCTGAATTATTACTTGTTGGCACTCATACCCTTTGAGTGCTAATAGTATTATAATCAGTTATCTCTCAAAAAGCAAGTGTTTTTTTAAAAAAAATTAATTTTTATTTATATAGGTGGATTTTTCAGGGTGAAATTTCGGTGAAAAGGTCGAAATAAGGCAAATAAGGGGTTTTCTTTTGTGTTTGTATATAGTATAATAATAATGTATATATTTTAGAGGATACAAATTGTTGAAAAAACTATTTTCATTTATCATACTGCTCTCACTGCTCTCGCTATCCATCTTTGCCGAGGATTTATCGGAGGCTGATACCACCTCACCTACCGAGCCGGTCGAGGATACTCCCGCCCCTACCCGTGGGCTTATGAACGCGCCGGAGGAGATAAAGGCTTTTTGGATTTACCCCGGTGTGGATTATGCCATCAAGAGTTCCGACTCACAGGAGACGGTGGAAAAGCAGATCGAGGGCATCATGTCAACCGCCGTGGACTACGGCTTTAACAGCGTTTTTGTTCCGCTGGAGTCGGCGGACGGTGTGATATACGCCAGCTCTACCCGCAAGACATCGATAGGCTTTGATGCCTTTGAATACATATTAAAGATAGCAGGGGAGAGGGATATCATTGTATACCCAGTTTTTTCCGCCGAGTATCAGATGTCGGGGGAGGAGTATGTCGCGGTGGAGCACATCTCGTCCGACGTGCGCACCGACACTGCAATTAACCTTGAGGATTTTATTAAGATATATGATGTTGAGGCCATTTTTCTGGCCGGCTATCAAAATATAGCGACCGCCGATTCCATGGCGACCTACCGCAGTGAGGGCGGCGGTATGGGATACGAGAACTGGATGTCGGAGGGCGCAACCTCTCTTTTATCCTCCCTTGTGTCCATAATCAAAAATGTCCGACCCGAGACCGGTGTCGGAATAATCACCGACCCTGTCTGGGCTAACGTCGAGACAAACTCTGCCGGCAGTAAGACCATTGCCGACTATGAAATGCTCACCGACGGTCATATCGACATAGATAAAATACTGAACGAGGTACCTATCGATGCCGTTGCCGTCAAATCCGTCGGCTCGCTCACCGACACCGTCGTGCCTTTTGAGGAGGTTATGAACTGGTGGGGGAGCAAGGCGCAGAGCTACGAGATACCGGCAATTGCCATAATCATTAATGAGAACCTCGGTGGCGAGGGGGAGGGTTGGGAGTCACCCGACCAGGTCATGCGTCAGGTCATCGCGACACGTGAGATGTCGAACGTCATCGGCGCATCATTTCATTCCTATACCGCACTGCAGGACAACCACGAGGACAGCACCGAGGTGCTTATCCGCTACTATAATAATATGGTCAAAACCTCCGACATACTCACCGATTTGACGCTCAGCCGTCCGGAAAAGCAGGAGATGACCACCTTTGAAACGGAGGCTCATTTTTATGGCGCGTCGGACCCGAACTTCCCACTCTATCTCAACGGTCAGGAGTTAGAACGCAACGAAAAGGGCGTTTTCTCGGTGGCAATACCGCTTGATGCCGGCAAAAACACCTTTGTCTTTGAACATAAAGAAAAAGAGGAGGTATATACCATCACCCGTGAGGTGCAGATATTTGGTGATGTATCGCCGTCCGGTGCGGTTACCGTCGAGGGCGGTGTGGAGCTTACCCTCTCCGCCGAGGCCTATATCGATTCCACTGTCACCGCCGAGATTAACGGCCAGAGGATCACCCTGTCCCCCTCCGATGTACAGAGTGACGAGATGAGCGGTGCTAACACCTACATAACCTACACCGGCACCTACAAAATCCCGACAGGAAATACCTCTTCCACTGCGATAGGCAATATCGAGTTTACCGGCGTGTGGGACGGCATAACACAATCTAAAACCGGTGCCGCTGTCACCATCGCCTCAAACGTGGTGGTTGATACCGGACATTTGGTCATGGTCACCGCCGACCAGGCGCGGACATATCCTTCCGACACGCTCAATGCCGACCCGTGGGGCAACTATTTCCCACTGCCGCAGGGGACACTTGACTACGTGGTGAGCGATCTTTTGACCTATCAGAGCGGTGATGAGAGTTATAACTACTATAAATTGAAGTCCGGCTATCGAATTGACGCGCGCGATGTCACCTCGCAGGGGGTACAGCCCGGAATTGTCAGCACCATATCGGCGGCATCGTTTACCGCAGATTCAAGCTATGCCTATTTAACCGTGACCCCGTCACAAAAAACGGCATTTGTATCCACGCTTACACCGCTCAGCTTTAACAACGACACCGGTTTGCAGGGTAACTTTGCCGCAACCTCACTCAGCATACTTGTCAAATATTCCACCCTCGCGCCGGAGGCAATTCCGCTTATCACACAGAACACCATCTTCTCCGGTGTGTCCATGGTGCAGGAGGGAGAGGATGTGCGCATAACGCTGTCTCTCGCCTCCGCAGGCAGATTCCTTGGCTATGTAGCCTATTACGATTCCTCCGGCAACCTTGTTTTCCGCTTTAATCAATACCCGTCCTCGCCGAGTGAGCTGAAAGTTTACATCGACCCGGGTCACGGCGGCAACGACCCCGGCGCGATACCGATACCGGGTATGAAGTCGGAGAAGGATTTAAACTATGAGATGGCAACTAAGGTCGCGGACATACTGCGTGCCGCCGGCGTGCAGGTGCAGATGACCGAGACAACACTCAACAATCCGTCGCTGGACGACCGACGAGCCGCCTCCATGAGCTACTCACCGCATATTTTTGTCAGCCTGCACCATAATTCGTCCTACAGCCCGACAGCAACCGGCACCGAGGTGTGGTACTTCAACCCCTACTCCAAGAGTGCCGCCGCGAGCATATCCTCCGCAATCTCCGGCTCGGTCGGTCTGACCAATAGGGGGGCGAAGTACGGTTGGTATCGCGTGGCATCACACATGAACTTCCCGGCTATGCTGGTGGAATACGGTTTTTTATCCAATCCAAGTGAATATGAACTCCTACGCACCGACGCCAACCAAAATGCAATGGCACAGGCAACGGCAGACGCGATTTTGGCATCGTTTGGATTTTGATAAAAAGTAAACCTCTACGGTGGAATTAATCCATAACACGGATATTGATATATGTACCACATTTTTTCAAAAAAGTTATTGATAATTGTTGTTATTTATGTTATTGTATACATAGCATAAATACTATAATAATTATTTACGAAAGGATGGGTATTATGAGCGATCTTAAAAAGCTGACCAACGAGGTGGGGGCACCTATCGCGGACAACGAGAATGCGATTACCGCAGGGGCACGCGGTCCGGTCGTCATGCAGGATGTATGGCTGATGGAAAAGATGGCACACTTTAATCGTGAAGTCATTCCGGAGCGGCGTATGCACGCGAAAGGCTGGGGTGCTTATGGCACTTTCACCGTCACTCACGACATCTCGCGCTACACCAAGGCGGATGTACTGCAACCCGGCAATAAAACCGACCTGTTTTTGCGCGTTTCCACCGTCGCTGGGGAGCGCGGTGCCGCCGACTGCGAGCGTGATATCCGTGGCGTTGCGGTGAAGTTTTATACCAAAGAGGGCAACTGGGATCTTGTCGGCAACAATACACCCACCTTTTTTATCCGCGATGTACATAATTTTTCCGACCTTAATCGTGCGGTCAAGCGTGACCCCAAGACCGGCAGACGCTCGGCGCAGAACAACTGGGACTTTTGGACACTCCTGCCGGAGTGCTTTCACCAGATTACCGTAGTCATGAGCGACCGCGGTATCCCTGCAACCTTTAGAAACATGCATTTCTTTGGCGAGCACACTTTCTCCTTTTATAATAAGGATAACGAGCGCGTCTGGTGCAAGTTCCATTTCAAAACAAAACAGGGCATTAAAAACCTCTCGAACGATGAGGCGGCGGCGATAAACGGCATGGACAGGGAGTATCACGGCAAAGATTTGTTTGATGCTATAGAAAAAGGCGACTTCCCAAAATGGACCATGTATGTTCAGATCATGACCGAGGAACAAGCGAAAAACCACTATGAAAACCCGTTTGACATCACCAAAATTTGGCGTCAAAAGGAGTTTCCGCTCATCGAGGTGGGCGAGTTAGAGCTCAACCGCAATCCCGAAAACTACTTTGCCGAGGTGGAGCAATCCGCATTCACACCTGCGCACGTCGTGCCGGGTATAGGTTTTAGCCCCGACAGATTTTTGCAGGGACGACTTTTCTCCTATGGCGACGCACAGCGGTATCGCCTCGGTGTCAACCACAACCATATACCGGTCAACCGTGCAAAGTGTGAGGTCAACGAGTATCATCGTGACGGCGCAATGAGGACGGACGGCAACTATGGCGCGGCGCCTGCCTATTCCCCCAACAGTGCCGGGTATTGGTCGGCTCAGCCGGAGGTAAGCGAACCTCCGCTTGACCTTGAGGGTGCGATGTATCGCTATGACCCCAAAGACGATCCGACCGATGACTGCTTTAGGGCTGGTGGAGACCTTTGGAGGGTGCTCACCGAGGATAAAAAGGCTATACTTATCGCCAACACCGCAGGGGACATTGCCCCTTGTACCGACAACATTAAATACCGTCATGCGGTGCACTGCCTATTGGCCGACGAGGAATACGGCACAAGATTTGTCGAGGCGGCAGGGCTCAACATGGATCGAGTTCGAGAGCTGGCGAAATTGGATAACGACGGACTGATAAAGGCGACAACATAGAGAATGAGACTAAACAAACTTAACTTAAAACAAAAAATTGAATTTGTATTTGACCTATTATACCTTGTAATTGTAGGTATATTAGGACTGATTCTTGTGAGCGGTGACGATGCCGTGACGTTCCTCTGGGGCGTCATGGCGTTGGTTCTCGTTATCGGTGACAGCTTTCACCTCACCCCACGCATACTGGAGATGTTTGTCGGCAAAAATAGCGAGCTGACGCGTCGAAAAGGTCGTGGAAAGCTGATCGCTTCTATCACCATGTCAATCTTCTATTCACTAATGTATGCGGTGGGCGGTGTGCTGTATATCGATAATCCGATAGGTGATGTCGGTATTTTGATGACGATACTGCTCATTCTCCGCATAATCCTCTGTATTTTGCCACACAACGGCTGGGCAAAGACGCATCAGAACATGCGTTTTGCAATTCTTCGCAATATACCGCTATTGTTGCAGGGAATATTGGTCTTTATACTCTATCTCAACTCACCACCTTTTGAGGGGATGGGTCTTGCACCCTTTGCGGTGTTTTTAAGCTTTGCGTTCTATATACCGGTCGTACTGTATGTCGACAGGAAACCTATTTTGGGTATGCTGATGTTGCCCAAGAGCATTGTCTACATATGGATTGTAACGATGGGCTTTTCGCTATGAAGATGGTGGTTAAATTATGAATTTAAAATCAAACACACTCCGGCTGTTGGATGAGATTGAAAAGGCAATTGACCCGATAGAGGAGGATAACTATATTGCCCGTTGGGAGGAATTTTTAAACGGTAAATACACCAGTGATGTATTTTTGCCGACGCGCTCCCATAATTACAATACCGACTACGAATTTCAAGACATCAATATTAACGATGCTATAGAGGACTATGAGTTGATGCTCACAAACGAGTTGGAGGGTGTCTTGCGCTCGCTCATAAGCGGTCGAAATTTCCTGACCGTGCGTGCAAACTATGGCACCGGAATTATGACCAGTCTACTCGGGGCGAAGATCTTCACCATGCCAAGGAATACCAACACCCTGCCCACAACACTCTCTATTGGGGACGAGGATACTATAAAAAGTCTTGTCGATAGTGGTGTGCCGCCCCTTGAGAATGGTTTTGCCAAAAATGTCTTTGAAATGGGCGAGATATATAAGGAGGTCTTTGATCGATATCCCAAAATAAAAAAGTACGTTTCGGTCTACCACCCCGACGCACAAGGTCCGCTTGACGTAGCAGAACTTCTATGGGGTAGTGAGATGTTCTATGCACTTTATGACTCACCGGAGTTGGTGCACGATCTGCTAAATCTTGTCACCGATACCTATATTCAACTGATGGAGAGATGGTATAAACTCTACCCCGATGAAAAGGGATGGGCGAACCACTGGCCCCCCCTTGCACATCGCGGTAAAATTTTGATAAGAAACGACAGTGCAATGAATTTATCCCCCGAGATGTACGAGGAGTTTGCAAAACCGTACGACGCAAAACTGCTTAATCATTTTGACGGTGGTGCAGTGCATTTTTGTGGTCGCGGTGACCACTACATCGAAATTCTATCCTCTATACCCAAGCTCTATGCAGTCAACATCTCACAGCCACACCTTAACGACATGGAGGTTATCTATAAAAATACCGTCGATAAGGGTATACAGCTGATCGGACTCGTAAAGGAATGGTTGGATGAAAACGACATTCGCGGCGGAGGGTATAAGCATAATTTAGCGATACAATAAATGAAGGCAGATGGGAAAAACGATTTTAATTATACTGACTATAACATTTCTGCTGTCCGGTTGTGCGACGGAGGATTTCAGCCCGATAGAGTATGACACCTTAAAGCAACATAACGAGAGTTTGAACGCCGAGATAGCGGTGCCCCCCGCACCCACAGTCAGGACGATATTTCAAGGCAAAATTGTCGACAAAGACTAAAATTGATTTGCCTTTAATGAAGAGATTAACCTGTTACAAGTTCCGGTACTAAGATATCTATTGTCAGGTTGTCGTACTGCGATGTGTAGGTGACATTAAAACTTGCAAGTTTCTCCTCTATGAGTTCACCGAGCTTTTCGGTGGCATAGGCACTTTCCATCGTAGCCGAGTTTGCGGCAATCACATCATCGTTGATGGGCAGTTTTTGTAATATGTGATAACCGTAGGTGGTGCTGACCGGGTCGCTGATATCACCGACCTCCATCTCAAATGCGGCTGTTTCAAACTCTGAAACCATGGTGCCGTAGGTGAAAAAGTATCCGTCCGGTGAGCTTGCAACGCCGGGGTCGGTATTGTACTGCTCTATAAGTGCATCAAAATCCTCACCGTCCTTTGCGCTGTCGGATATAAAGTTGGCAAGATCCTCAAGTGTCTCAAAGGGTTCACCCTCGGCGTCGGTTGCGTCCTCGAGTGAAGTTTCATCCACAAGAATGTGTTTTGCGAGCACATAGCTCTCCTGTGCGATAGCCTTTAGCTCCTCGGTCGATGCCGTCATGGTGCCGTTCTCGCCGAAATAGTATTCATACAGTTCCGAGGTCACAAGCTGTAACATCAGTTGATTCTCATAATAACCGATAGTGGTGTACGACTGGCTCAAAGCCTCTTCGAGAGCCTCCATACCACCGTTTTGAGTGGCAAGATCGTTCATGGCGGTTTGTAGGTTGACTTCATCCTCCTCGTCGAGGATTATGCCGGCGTCGGCGGCAAGGGCAAGGATAGCCTCCTCACGAAGAATGGTGTCGGCAGAGTACTCCTTAATGAAGGAATACACCTCTTTGGCATCCTCCGAACCGTCGGTGAGGTACGAGAAGTTTCCACCGGTAAACTGCATAGCATTCGCCATGACGGTGTCGGTGTAGCGTTCCTTGCTGATGCCGATATCGTCCACCTGAATGATATAGGTCATGTCATCCAGATTGTCGGTGGTAACCTTCTGTTTTGATTCCTTTGTGCCGTAAGGGTCTATTGCACTTGTTGCCGGTGCACAGGCAGATAGTATAAGCAGTGATAATGACAATATAACAACGATAGATTTTTTCATTTTTTTGTAGGATCCTTTCATTATAAATATACAGGTATGGTATTGAAAATGCAGCAACGATGTGATATAATCTATGAACATGATATATGATATTTATGTTTAAAATGTAAAAATATCATACAACCATATAATATTAACACATAATAAGCAATTTTGCAAGAGTTTTTATGGGGATGAAAGGGAGGCATGTGACATGTCGGGTATAGTTGAGCTTAATAATCTGTCAAAGTATTATGGCAGAACCTGCGGCATTGAGGATGTCACATTTTCTATCGCTGAGGGAGAGATGTTTGGATTTATTGGCCCGAACGGTGCCGGCAAATCCACCACCATACGCACCATGCTCTCGCTGATACACAAAAGTGGCGGCGAGGCTAAGATTTTCGGTCTTGACTGTCACAAACATCGCACCGAGATACTCAAGGATATCGGGTATCTTCCGAGCGAGGTGTTCTACTATGACCGCATGAGGGCGGAGGAGTTGTTGCGATATTCTGCATCTTTTTATAAAAAGGACTGCGTTGAAAACATCTATCGACTTGCCGACGCTTTGTCTCTCGACCTGAATGAACGCATTGAAAATATGAGCTTTGGCAACCGCAAAAAGGTGGGGATTGTTCAGTGCCTCTTGCACCGCCCACGCCTTATCATACTGGATGAGCCGACCGGTGGACTTGACCCACTAATGCAAAAGGTGTTTTTTGAATTAATCGAGCAGGAGAATAAAAACGGTGCGAGCGTGTTGCTGTCCTCCCATGTGCTCGGTGAGGTGCAACGTTTTTGTGACACCGTCGCTATAATAAAGGATGGAATTATCGTCAGTATCGAGGACATGAAGGACCTCGCCGCAGGATTTTACAAAAAGGTAAATATCACCACAAAGTCTCCGATTCCGCGCGACTATCGCCCGATTGAGGCGGTGGATACTGTTCGAGGTGAACATACAATTACCTTTATGTTCAAGGGGGATGGCAATACGTTGATAAAGAGTGTTTCATCGCTTGATATTGCCGACATAACCATACAGGAACCGACACTCGAGGAGGTTTTCATGAACTTCTATGAGTTTGACGAGGAACTAATTATCGACACCTCACTGTTTTTGGAGGAAAAAAAGTCACTTTTTTCCGAATTGACCGGTATTTTCAAAGGGAAAAAAGAGAGGGAGGGCTTCGATATCGAGATACCTCAATCGCCTGAGCCTTCCCCTCTTGAAGAGGTTCAACCGCCGCAGATAGAGGTTGAAAACATA
>CAYJMO010000072.1:0-141 GCA_964371365.1 uncultured Oscillospiraceae bacterium | reverse complement strand
TAGAAGTCTCGACCGATACGTCCACCGACTTGGAGCAAGATTCCCCCCCGACTCTATCGACCGAACCCGACAGTAAGGACGAAAACATCGAGAATATCGAGGATGCCGAAAACAGTGATATAAGCGATGAGAATGAAAAAG
>CAYJMO010000071.1:3786-10469 GCA_964371365.1 uncultured Oscillospiraceae bacterium | reverse complement strand
AATATATCAGGTCAATACTTATAATAACAAATTATTGATAGGATATAATATATGCGTTTTCATCGAGTAGAGGTCAGCGGTATTAATACAAACGAGCTTATAGTTTTAAAGGAAAAGGAGAAGATGGAGCTGTTGCGCCGTTATCGTGAGGGGGATATGTCGGCAAGGGATGAGCTGGTGAGCGGCAACCTCAAGCTGGTGCTTAGCATAATTCAGCGTTTTGGCAACAGCAAGGAACACGCTGACGACCTTTTTCAGATAGGTTGTATCGGGTTGATCAAGGCGATAGATAACTTTGATACGGGACATAACGTGCGTTTTTCCACCTATGCCGTGCCGATGATAATGGGGGAGATAAAACGTTATCTGCGCGATAACAACAGCATACGGGTATCACGTTCCGTGAAGGATGTTGCCTATCGCGCCATGCAGACAAAGGAGAGGTTGCAACAAAAATACTCTCATGAGCCGTCCAATGCCGAGATTGCAAAGGAGATGGGGGTGGACGAGCTGTCGGTGCAAAAGGCGTTGGAGGCAATGACAGAACCGCTATCCATATACGAGCCCATCTCCGGCGCCGATAGCGACTCTTTATTGGTTATGGATAGGATAAAGGACAGCTCGTGTGAAGAGAGTTGGATATCCTCAATAGCATTTAAGGATGCGATACGCGGACTTGACGAGCGGGAAAAGAGGATAATGTCGCTGCGATTTATGTCCGGAAAGACGCAGATAGAAGTCTCAAAAGAGATAGGCATATCACAGGCTCAGGTTAGCCGTCTTGAAAAAAATGTTATAGATAACATTCGTTCCCAGATATAGAAAAAGAGAGGGTAGATGAGCGAACGCAGATTAATTGTAATAATTATATTATTCATGGCGGCATTCAGTGGTCTTTTGATACCGCTTTTCCTGCTGTCTTCCGATGTCTCACTTCGTCAACTTGCGATAAAACAGAGTGAGGCGGTTGTAAACCTGTCTAAAGGACGTGGTGAGATATTTGATTGTAACCTCCTGCCTATGACCTCGCTTGACTCTAAAATCTATGCCTTAGCGGTCAGTGGTGAGGCGGCATACTCGGAATATTTCCGACGTCTTGACAGCGAGGATCAGATGATGGCGTACGAACTGTATGATCAGACTACACCTTACCTTATTGAGCTAAACAGCGCAGGGGAAGATAGCCCGTTTGAATTTTACGGCTCTACCCGATACTCCGGCAATCAGATCGCACCGAACGTCATCGGTTATCTTGATAACGATGGAGGAGGCGCTCAAGGTGTGGAAAAGACGTTTGATGAACTGCTCAGCGGAGGGGGAGTGGCACAGGATATAGTCTACTCCAAGGATGCACTGGGTGAGCTTATGATGTACAGCGAGCCGGAATTATCACGACAAAATGGCAGTGGACAGGGGATAATACTGAGTATAGACAGCACAATACAGCGCATTGCGGAGGGGATTGCAAACGAACACATTGAGCGCGGAGCGGTGGTTATAATGGAGAGTAAAACAGGCAGGATAAAGGCATCGGTCAGCACCCCGAGCCTTAGTCCGAGCAATATAGTGCAGAATATTGAGGACAATGATACCGCATTTATCAACCGGCCGACCGTTGCATTTAATGTCGGCTCGGTGATAAAACCGTTTGTTGCAGCGGAGTTGATAGAACAGGGGTATAATACCGACGAGATATATGAGTGTTATGGCAGTATCGAGGTGAACGATCACGTGTATCGCTGTTACACCGAGTACGGACATGGCGAAGTGGACCTGCGTGAAGCGCTCGCGCAATCCTGCAACGGATATTTTATTGAAAAAGGTCTTCTTATGGAACCGGAGATGTTGCGCAGTCTCGGTATCGACATAGGTCTCGGGGTTGGGGTAACGCAGGAGGGGTATGTCGTCAGTGAGGGTGGCACACTTCCGACCGCCGAGCAGCTAAAAAATCTTGGTGAGAGAGCGAGTTTTTCTTTCGGACAGGGCATGTTGATGGCAACCCCTATCCAGATGACGGCGGCGTTTAATATCTTTGCGAATGAGGGGGTCTATATATCGCCTACCATGATAGAGGGGGTATATAATCAGTTTACCGACACGGTGGACGAGAGTTTTTATTCCCCTGTAATGCGGGAGGTAATCTCAAAAAACACCGCGCAAACGGTGGGTGATATGCTGGAAACGGTCATCACCGAGGGCACCGCCGACGAAGCGGCTCCGATAGTGGGGAGTGCCGCAGGAAAATCCGGCACGGCACAGACCGGACGTTATATGACCGATGAGGACGGTGTGGTTATAGAGGTTGACGGTGAGACGGTGGACGAGACGGTGGCGTGGTTTATCGGCTACTATCCGGCAGAAAATCCCAAATATACCATCACGGTTATGCAGGACAGTTCCGACAGCATGGGGGAGGAAATGGGTGAGATTTTCGCACTGATCTGCAACTCGCTCCGGTATTATGACGGGGAGGTTGTTGTAGGTGAATGACTGTTTAGGTTAAGGCTGATGGTGAAGGACTGTTAGGGCTTTAGTTCAAAAAAATCTAACCCACGGTTACTATGATAACATATATATGGGTGCTATAATTAGATAGTAAAATAACAAATAGTTATAAGAAAATCGACCATATATGCACCTTTGTGCGGAAAGGAACGGGAGAAGATTATGAGCGAAAATCAAAACAACCAGGGCGCACCGTCCAGCGACAACACCTCGGCGCTGTTTGTCTCGGCGAGAAAAAAACAGTTGGCACAACAAGAGCAGGAGCGTATCGCTGCCGAAAAGGAAGCGGCACGCATAGCCGCTGAAGAGGAGGTTAGCCGTCTCGAAGCAGAGGTGGAACAGCGCAAGCAACGTGCACAGGAGGACGCCTATCGCATCGAGCAGGAGAATGAGGAACGTCGCCGTCAGGCGGAGGCCGCCATGTCCCATATGCCTCAGGGCGCTCAGTACGCTCCACCCAGCCAACCACAGGCCCCACAGCCGATTTCGTCCAATATGCCGCACGGTCAGGTTGCGACCGGCTCTACATTTGGCTCTGCCACACCGGCGGCACCTAACTCACTGCTTGCAAACAAACAGCTGTTGATCATTATCGGCGCATCGGTAGGTGCATTCATAATACTTATTATCATACTGGCGGCGATTTTCTCCGGTGGGTCAAAGCCGATGTTTACCTATAATATGGATGAAAATTCCTACATAATATTAAACGAGGACGGCACTGCCGAGGGAGTGACCCCCGACATGACCGAATTTGATGGTAACTGGTATGTCGAGGGCAACATAGTCTATGTCAACTCGGAAAACTACAGCGATTACTATCATATAATCGACGACAACACCATATATCTTGAGAGATTTGAGGGCGAGTTTGTCTTTGGCGCCGAATAGTACACCGGATGATTACAAACAGAAAGGATAGGTTGCTTTGAATAACAGTTTATTGCTGACCGCCGTTTTCGAGAACGGTTTTCAGGAGATATACCTCCCGGCGGTCGATAACAAATCACACTTTATTGAGATTAGACCCTCGGTTAGCGGACTGTCACAGGACATAGTATTGCCCCTTGAGGTCTGGAGTGGTGTATGGACGCTCGACGTATCCCCCTATTTTGAAACAACCATCGATGAGGAGATTGTGGGTGACACCGTCCTCACCGAGGGTCTGCTCCTCAACTGTGCTGTCAAGGGCACCGACGTTGTTTTTTCATTAACGGTCAGCGTCGCCGACGCCGGTAACACCTCCTTTGATAAATATTTTCTCGATATGAACACCATCGGCGCACTGACGGTCGGAAGTAATGCCTCTGCCAACGTTATCGCCTATTCCAACAAGTTTTGTTCCCCCTCTCATGCCGAGATAAAAAGGGAGGGAGATACCATCTATATCGAGGACAAAAAAAGTGTCAACGGCACCTTTGTCAACGGTCGACTGCTAACCGGCAAACAGCCACTTGTCTATGGTGATGTCGTCTACATAGTGGGACTTAAGATAGTCTACCTTGACAACGTCGTCGCCGTCAACAATCCCAAAGGGGAATGTGCTGTCAACCAGCAACGTTTAAAGAAGATTAAGATTGAGCCGACCGAATACAACGAAGGGGTAGAGGAGACATCCGGTGAGGAACAGTTCTTCCTGCGTACACCTCGTAAGGTGGAGTCGATAGACAGTGAGACTTTCAGCATCGAGCGAGCACCTAATAAGTCCACACAAAAGCAACAACCACTTTTTATGACGCTCGGCCCTTCCTTTACCATGGTCATTCCTATGCTCGCCGGCACCATGCTCAGCAGTGGCGGTTCTAACATTGCCAGCGCGATGGTCATGTCACTCGGTGCGGCAGTCATCGGTGGAGGTTGGGCGGTCATGAATATCCGCTATAACCGTGAGGAGGCTCATAAGACCGAGGCGTTTCGTGTATCGAGCTATAATGCATACCTTGATAAGATGAACGCGAAGATAGCACAAAAGATGGATTATAACCGCCGTGTGCTCTATGCCATGTTGCCTAATGCGGAGGAGGCGGTCGGCTTTGCATTGAACGACAGCTCGAGGCTCTGGGAAAAAAGTAATGTTCACCCCGATTTTTTACATGTAACGCTCGGCAACTGCAACATACCGACCTACAACACAGTCAACATCGCTAAAGAGCAGGGCATGACAGCGTATGATCCTCTCAACGACAACCTTGAGGATATTAAGGCGAGGACAAGCATGATAGCCGATGTGCCGTCAGAACTCTCGCTACTCGACAATATGATGGTCGGTCTCGTGAGCAAAGATCGGGCAAAGGTCTTGAATTTAATGCGTATTATCACCGCTCAACTTACCGCACTACATCCCTATACCGAACTGCGCACCGCCTTTATCTATCCGATGAATGAACTTGATGTCTGGGACAATACGAGATACATACCTCACTGCTGGTCGCCCGACGCGTCGGTGCGTCTTATCGCCAACGACAAGAACAGCGTCGGCGATGTGCTCTTCTTTCTTTCCGGCGTTGTTCGTGACCGCCTTGAAAAATACAAGGGCAAGAAGATCGAGGAGAAGATTTTACCGCACTATGTGATCTTTATCGGCGATATCTCCCTGATTGAGAACGAGCCGATGGCGAAATATCTGCTCTCACCGACCGAGGAACTCGGCATAACCGTCATCTTCCCGGTCAGCTCCACCGATAAACTCCCGGCGGCGTGTACCGCAATAGTTCGAGACGACGATGACTATCGTGGATTTTATAGCACCAACGGCTCTTTTGAGGAGCGTGCCGGCGTCTCGTTTGGCTCACTCTCGGTTGCGAGTGCCAATAGGTATACTCGAAAATTATCCGGATTTAAGGTGCGTGAGCTCGGTTCTTCCTCCGCGATACCGGAGATGCTCACCTTCCTCGACATGTATAAAACCTCAAACGTCGAAGATCTTGAGGTCATGAAAAAATGGTTAGAGAATCGTACATATGAGAGTATGAAGGCGATGGTCGGATACAAGTCCGGCAACATGCCTCTCTACCTTGATATACATGAAAAGTATCACGGCCCTCATGGACTGGTCGCAGGTACTACCGGTTCCGGCAAGTCGGAAACCTTGCAAAGTTATATACTTTCGCTCGCCGTCAACTATCACCCCCATGAGGTCGCCTTTATCCTTATCGACTACAAGGGCGGCGGCATGGCGCAGAGCTTTATAGGTCTGCCTCACCTTGCCGGTGTTATCACCAACCTCGGCGGTAACGCCACCGATCGTGCACTTTTGTCCATTAATGCCGAGATTAAACACCGCCAAAAGGTGTTCGGTGACTTTAAGGTTAAACACATCGACGCCTATATCGAGCTGTATCGCTCCGGTGTCGCGTCGGAGCCGATGCCGCATCTTTTGATAATTGCGGACGAGTTCGCAGAGCTGAAAAAGGAGCAACCGGAGTTTGTGCGTGCTCTCGTTTCCGCCGCACGTGTCGGACGCTCACTCGGTGTCAACCTGATACTGGCAACACAAAAACCCTCCGGTGTTGTGGACGATGAGATATGGTCCAACACCCGTTTTCGCCTCTGCCTTCGCGTTGCGGATAAGCAGGACTCGACCGAGATGTTAAAACGCCCCGAGGCGGCATTCATCACCGGCACCGGCCGTGGCTTCTTCCAGGTCGGCAACGATGAGATTTTTGATGAGTTCCAAAGCGGTTGGTCCGGTGCGGAGTATACCCCCAACGTTCCTTTCACCGACGATAAGAACTCCAAGGTGGAGCTTATAAATCTAATCGGCAAGAATGCAGTGCCGAAGAAAAAGAGCAAGAAAAAGAGTGACAATATAGCAAAACTAACCCAGTTAGATGCGGTGGTTCGCCATCTTGCCACGGTCGCCGAGGAGAACAGTGTTGCGGCACTGCGTCAGATATGGCTCGCACCCCTGCCGACAAATGTCTACCTCGAGGAGATTGGCAAGGTGGAAAAACCTGCCGGATTCTCACTGCTGTTGCCGGTCGGATATGCCGACAGTCCCAAGACACAGAGCCAGTTTACAGTCAGCGTAGACTTTATGCGTGACGGTCATCTGCTGGTCTGCGGCAGTGGCGGCAGTGGCAAGACCACACTTTTACAGACACTTATCTACAGCGCCGTCACCAGATATACCCCGGACGAGGTCAACGTCTACATTGCTGATTTCTCCTCCCGTACCA
>CAYJMO010000071.1:0-3776 GCA_964371365.1 uncultured Oscillospiraceae bacterium | reverse complement strand
GCGAACTGCCACATGTCGGAGGTGTCATGTTAGAGGGCGAGGATGAGAAGATAGAACAGGTGTTTGACCTTCTCAAAGACACCCTTTCAGAGCGTAAAAACAAATTCTCTGAGCTCGGAATAGGTTCCTATCGTGACTATGTCACCCAGGCGAATGATTGCCCGGCATTGCTCTTCTTTATCGATAACTATGTCGCATTCGCCGACAGTTATGACCGTTATGAGGATACTCTCATTCAGCTCACCCGTGAGGCTGCGAGCTACGGTATATTCATCGTGCTTGCAATCAATAATGTTGGCGATATTCGTGGAAAGATGCGTCAAAACTTCACCTCCGGTATAGCCCTACAGATGTCGGATAAGTTTGAGTACGAGTCGGTGCTCGGCACACGCAGTGAGATACTGCCGGACGACCGCACTCCGGGACGTGGACTTATCAAGGCACCGTTGCCACTTGAATTCCAGGTTGCACTCTGTGTCAAGGAGGAGCCGGGAACGAGCTCCGCTCAGACACTTCGCAAACGCTTTGCCGACCTGAAAAGTGACAAGGGCGTTAAAAAACTCGGCGTCAAGGCCCAGAGTATGAGCCCGGAGGACTTTATAGCGAGCTCGGCGGTCAAATCACTCGATGAATATACGCTTGCGATAGGAATTGATAGCGAGACGCACGATGTATTCACCACCGACCTTGATAAAATATTCTGTTATAGCATAAGTGGTTTTGCAGAGACCGGAAGAAAAGACCTGATGAAATCAATAGTAATGCAGGCAAAGGCCAAAGGTGCGAGCCTATATCTATTTGACGCTCCCGGTGGCGAGCTGGAGTCGCTCGGAATGTTTGACAAGGTTTGCCACAACGATGAGGAGCTGTTTGAGTTGATGGAGACGACGTTGGTCGGGGAGTTTACCGGTCGCAATGCTGTTGTCAACGACGCGCGTGATGCCGGCAATGATGTCAGGGAGGCAATGCGCTCTAAAGATCGAATAATGCTGATAATTGGCGACATGAGCCTGTTTATGCAGGCGGTATACAGCAAACGTGTCAGCATGAACGAATTTTTAGAGATAGCACTCGAAAAGGGTAGCGAACACAAGATCAACCTTTTTGCAATAATGACTCCGGATGACTATTTTGACAACGCACGATTCGAGTTAATGCGCAGATGGGCAGACTACAACACCGGCACACACCTCGGCGGAATGTTCGACCAACAAGGGGTACTGGAGTTTGAGATGTCGGCGTCGGACTCGGTTCGTCAGCTCTCACCCGGAAGTGGTTACACCGGTGATGTGAACGACGAGGATAAAAAGCTGATAAAGATAGTAACACCGTTGAGCGAAAGGTAGTGTGATTATATGGCTAAGATATTTTTAGACGTTCAGGTACCGGGCAGTGCAAAAACATATGAATTTGCGCTGGACAGCAACATGAGTGTCGGCAGGGTTAAGGCCGATTTTGTAAAACAGATTTCACTGGTGGAGGGGCGCGAGATATTCTCCGACATATCGCAGGTGCTGTTTTGCTCCAAAAACCTTGGTGGTCTTTTGGGCAACGAGGAAATTTTGTCGGCGATGGACGTTAAGAGCGGCGACACGATTATATTAATATAGGAGGTAAGGTTATGGCGGACACAAGCAATGTTAATTCCGAGAAGATAACTGCGGCGGTCGGGCGGATGCAGACCGAGGCGGCGAACATCCAAAATGCGGTACAAAAGTTTTCCGACGCGGTGTCAGGTCTTGATCGTCAATGGACGTCCGATGCAAAGGCGGCATTTATGCAGGCGTATCAGACCGACCGTGAGGCGATGGACGAGATGGTGGAGCAGTTGAACGAAAACTGTGACCTTTTACGTAGCATGGCGGACAAATTCAACTCGACCGAGGGCGACATCCTCGGCAAGGTATCGTCACTCAGATAAAAGGAAAAGGGTAAACCTTCGAGAAAGGAATGGAACATATGGCAGGTTCAGAGATTAAGATAGAGACCAAGGCATTTTTACAGGCGAGTGAGGAGATTGCCGCCGCAAGGACACAGATGGCGACAAGTATCGACAGCTACCTGCGTGAGATTAACAGCCTGCGTAGTGCATGGCAGGGTTCTTCCTCCGATCGAGTGCGCGCTATGGCGGCGTCCATAAAGTCGAGTGGTGAGCACCTTCTCACCAACATGGACAACTACCGTACAACGTTGAACGAGCTCGCCGGAATATATGAACAGTCGGAAAAGCATGCGGTGGAATCGGGGCGCACATTGAGTTTTAGCGGCGGATCCATGAGATAGATTTTTCATTAACGAAAGGATAGATATGGCTACATATTCTTTTAACTATCAACAAACCATAGCGCAACAAAAGGAGATAGAGGCGACAGCTACCGAACTCTCCACAAAATGTGCAAACGCCCTCGGTGAGATATCGGAGGGGATCGGCGCGGCATGGACAGGCGACGCCGCAAAGGCATTCAGGAGCTTTCTTGACAAAAAACGTGAGGAGATAGACAAGGAGTCAAAAGAGCTTAAAACCATTGCACAGTATATTGCAACCTCAGCCGAGACCCTCAGAAGAATGGAGGAGGAAAACGCGCAAAGGGGTGCAGGTATTTAAAGCATAGGCTACACAACATAGATAAAGGGGGATAACGATGGCAAGCACTACCGCAAATCTACAAAAGTTCCAACAGGCGTCGACCGAGCTTGAAAATATCAGCGTTGCAATGGTTACAAACCATTCAAAGCTTACCGAGTTGATGGAGCAGATTTCCGCCGGTTGGCAGGGACAGGCGGCACAAAAATATGTGCAGGAGTTCAAAACCCACTCGCCGGAGTTGGAGAGCATGGCGAGCATCATAGACGAGGCATCGAGGAGTCTTGACACGATTAAAGCGTCCTATACCAAGGCGGAGGGTGAGGCGGCGGATACCATACGCTCACTGCTCGGAAGATAGTTTGTTAAAAAGGAAAGGATAAATATATGGCAAACGAGGAATTGCGGGTTAGCCCCGCACAGCTTAGAAAATATGCCAGCGAGATGGAGCGGATACAGAAAACCTATGTTACGCTGATAAGTCAGGCGGAGGATGAGACCAAAAAGTTAAAGCCTATCTGGACGGGTGAGGCGGCAGAGGTCTATATGTCGAGCTTTACCAAGGTGAAAACCTCCTGCTCGGAGTATATCGAGACGCTCAAGGCTACAATAACGGCGCTTAACGAGACAGCCGATAACTATGAGAGGAATATTGAAAAGGTGCGCTCGGCCGCCGATGAACTGCCGAAATTGTCCGGCAACACCATGAGATAGGACTATATATTCCTTTTAAACGAGTAACGTTTAAGAAAAGAACATCCAGAAAGGAATGGTTATAATAATGTCAGAATTTAAAATATCGTTTAATCTTCTGAAACAGCAGATAGACGAGCTGAAAAGTGTTGCCACAAATATGCAAACTCTTGCGGAGCGCGCTAATACGGCGGGGGCGAGCCTTGGTCAGGATGAACTGCTCGCACAGGCGAGGCAATCCATCACACAGACGACCTTTAACATCGGCTCAACTGCGGAACTGCTAAGCATTGCCTCGGCAACACTTGGCGAAATAATCGAGGAATACACAGGGACGGAAAAGCAGAATGTCACTCAGGCGGAGGGCACAAAGGCGCACTCCCGTGACTTTTATAAAAATCCTGTATCGATATCGGAGGGCATGGGTGACACCATCGCCTCCGGGGTAAATCCCGGTGTAGGTAGTGCGGGCGGTACTGCCACTTCGGGAGATTATGTC
>CAYJMO010000070.1:0-10477 GCA_964371365.1 uncultured Oscillospiraceae bacterium | reverse complement strand
TCCACCGACGCTGCAAAGGCGGACGCTCAGGAACGACTTGACAACTATAATAAGGGCAACAACTTTGAACTTGTTAGCCTTAAGGTCGACCTTGACACATTGACGTTCAGCACGACCGACTCTGTCACAAGTGCCGATGTTCTGGTGCAGGTAGTATTTGCCTCCGCGCCAAAGAGTGAGCCGGACAACAAGACCCAAACCACCTCCACCATGCTTTTCAACCTACAACAACAATCGGACGGGAGTTGGTTGGTTGATTCTCGAACAAGTTCCGATCTGAATATCGGCACAAACCTTGTGGTTTATTAGGAGAATTTTGATATGGTATATCTTTTTTTGACCGACGGCTTCGAGATGATTGAGGCGCTCACTCCGGTGGATGTCCTACGCCGAGCCGGGGTGGCAACGACAACGGTGTCCATTACCGGACGAGAAGAGGTGAAAAGCTCCTCCGAGGTTTATATTAAGGCTGACAGCCTATATGAGGAATGTGACTTTGGAAACCTGTCTACTCTTATTCTTCCCGGCGGCCCCGGCACGTCATCACTGATAGCACATGAGGGGCTGTGCCGGCTTGTAATGCACAGTTATGAACAGCAAAAACTGATATGCGCCATCTGCGCCGCACCGAAATTACTGACCCATGTCGGGATTAAGGCAAGGACTTCAGTCTATCCCACACTTTCCGGTGAGGTGCACAACTACTGCCCCGATCCGATATGTATCGACGACAATATAATCACCGCCGACGCTATGGCGAGCTCTCTCGATTTCGCTCTGAATATTGTCCGACTTATCAAAGGTGATGCGGCTGCGGACGAGGTTGCGACAAAGATTGTAAAACAGCATAAAACCGACTGTTTATAGCACAAAATAGACTTATTTTTTTATCCGTTTTCTATTGCATAAATTAAATTAAAATAGTATACTATGCATGATGGATTTTTATTTGGAAAGGATAAAGCAGTGAGTCACGATATAAAAATAGGAACTTTGGTCGGCGTAGATAATGTGGACAAGGTCATACCTCTTTTAATAGAGAAGGGGTTTGAGACCGTGTCCATTACTTTTTTCAGAAGTTGTCTGCACCATGACCTTGCCGAGGTGGCAAAGCGTGTGAACAATCTTATAGGCGACAGTGGCATGACAGTCTCCTCCGTATCCATGTTCGGCAATCCTTTGACCGACGGCGAGTTTGGCGACAACTCACGTGAATCTCTGAAAAGAGTGATTGATGCCGCGCCGCTCTTTAACACCGACCTTGTGACCGGATTTGCCGGAAGGCTTATCGACACACCGCTTGAGGAGTCGTTGCCGATGTTTAAAAAGGTCTGGGGAGAGTTTGCAAAACAGGCCGAGGATAAGGGCTTGAAGATCGCATTTGAGAACTGCAACATGGGCGGAAGTTGGAACCAAGGTGACTGGAACATGGCGTTCACCCCGAAAATGTGGACCGAGATGTTCAACATCCTCCCGAATGACAACGTCGGACTGCAATGGGAGCCCTGCCACCAGATGGTTCAGCTTGTCGACCCGATACCACAGCTTAGAAAATGGGTGAAGAAGATTTTCAACGTCCACGGCAAGGATGCGACCATCGCCTGGGATGTCATCAAGGAGTACGGCATCTACTCAAATGAGGAATTTGTCTGGCATCGAACCCCCGGTTTTGGCGACAGCAACTGGACCGACATCATCTCAATTTTGCGTATGAACGGGTTTAAGGGTAGTATCGATATCGAGGGCTTCCACGACCCTGTCTATCGCGAGGAGTTGGAGTACACCGGACAGGTCTACTCTCTTGAATACCTAAAACGTTGCCGCGGCGGTGAATTTGTGGCAAATCCCACACTATAATATGGAAAGGACTTTTATTCTATGTTTAATGTAGCTCATGTAGGTTGCGGCGGCATCTCCGATGCCTGGCTTAGCTACCTAACCACACGAGATGATGTGAATATTGTTGCCCTCGTCGACCTTTTTGAGGACAGCGCGAAAGGTCAAAAGGATAAGTATAAACTTAATTCCTCCATCTATAGCAGCCTTGCAGAGGCACTCACAAAAGAGGAAATTAATCTTGTCGTTGACAACACTCCTCCCCAGCACCATTTTGACACCGTCTCCACCGCACTGAATGCCGGTTGTGATGTTCTGGGTGAAAAACCGATGTCCGACAATTTGGAACTCGGTTACAAGATTGTGGAGTTGGTTGAAAAAACCGGTAAGAACTATTCCATAATGCAAAATCGTCGTTATTCCGAGGGAATAAAAATCTACAAAAACCTAATTCACGGTGATAAACTCGGCGGCGTGGGGCAACTCAGCGCCTCGTTCCACAAAAACCCGATGTTCTCCGGATTCAGGACAAAGATGGAGCATCCTCTCATTGCCGACATGGCGATACACACCTTTGATCAGGCTCGTTTTATCATGAACAAACGTCCGGTGAG
This sequence comes from uncultured Oscillospiraceae bacterium, assembly GCA_964371365.1. Lineage (GTDB taxonomy): Bacteria > Bacillota > Clostridia > Oscillospirales > Ruminococcaceae > CAYJBH01. Next base: position 8,027 of record CAYJMO010000070.1, on the reverse strand, counting down.
CGTCTACTGTCGAGAGTATAACCCCACCTGGTCATGGGCGGATCAAAATCTTGCGGCGGTCTGCATCTTTGAGATGGACGACGGAACTCTGTTTAACTTTAACGGCAGTTGGTGCACCAACGGTCTTGAGACTTCTTGGGATGCTGAGTGGAATATCAACTGTGAAAAAGGCAGTGCATTCTGGGACGGTGAGAAAAAGATAAGGTATGAACTTCCCGACCTCTCAAATCGTAACACTGAAAACAAATCCCTTGAGGTTGCGGTGCCGGATATCGAGGTCAACGCACACCACGCCTGCATAGAGGAGATGGTAAATTCCCTCAAATCCGGCGTAAAATCCCAGACCGACTGCCGTGACAATCTTCGTAGCATAGAGATGGTTTATAACGCGATAAAAAGCTCGGAAGAGGGCAGGACTATAACGTTCTAAACTATTCTTAATAGCACTGCAAAAAATCCGTAGGGGGGCGACCGTAAAAGGTTCGCCCCCCTAAATCAAACTATAAAGTTTTGCATCACGTCCTCACCGACAGATAGACCCCCTCGCCCTCGATTGTCAACTCCTGTGTCCCATCGATGGATGCATCGATAAAAAATGTGTCCCCTGATCTGAATTCTTTCCCATTGATACTACCACTTCCGGATATAATTACTATCGCCAAAAACGATTGATCGTCTACAATGTGGATATTCTTGCCGGACAGTTCCCGCTCCTTGACCGTAAAATAGTCACAATCGGCGATAACATCGCCTGCTCTGATAAAGTTTTTCGCCGGGGAAAGCTCGGTAACATCAAGCGCCTGCTCTATATGGAGCGGGCGTTTGTTGCCGTTTGCATCGGTTCTGTTATAATCAAAGACGCGGTAGGTAAGGTTGGAGGACTGCTGAATTTCGGCGATGACAATCCCAGCCCCTATTGCATGGATTGTGCCCGCCTCGATAAAATAGCTCTCCCCCTTTTTTACAGGTATCTTTTGAAGCACCTCTGCAAGTGTTCCATCCTCTATACGGCGCGCAAACTCCTCCTTGGAAATTTCATTTTTTAAACCATAATAAAGGTATGCATCCGGTTCGGCGGCGACAATATACCACATCTCGGTCTTTCCGTTGTCGTGAAATGCCCTTGCATAGTCGTCGTTCGGGTGCACCTGAATAGAGAGCGCCTGTCTCGAATCGATAAACTTGATAAGGATAGGTAACTCCCCCTTTGGATTATTCCTGCCGAGGGCACTCGGATTAATATTTTCAAGATAGTGGCTAAGCGTTTCGCCGTCATGGCTTCCGCCCTCAATAACGCTCTCGCCGTCCTTGTGGCAGGACAACTCCCATGACTCGGCGGCGATATCACCGTCGAAATCCTTGTTAAACAAAGACTTTAGACGATTTCCACCCCAAAGATAATCTTTGTATACCGGGTTAAGTTTTAAAATGTTCATACTATTTGCATACTCCTTTTATTAGTCTAACTATGTCCTCACAGGTCGCAAGCAGATCTTCCTTAGCCCTTTTTTTAGCAATGGAAAAATCTACAGCCACCCTGTTAATACTAAAGATGGAGGTGACCCCCATGTCATAAAGTCGCTGTGCTCCCTCACCGATATCTCCAACAATAGCAACAAGTGGGACGGATTTTGCAGCGGTGCGTCTTGCAACCCCTGCTACCACCTTGCCCCTTGCACTCTGTCCATCAATGCGCCCCTCACCACTTATCACGAGGTCGGCATCTGCTAAAAGTCGATCAAAACGCACCGTGTTGAGCACAGTATCTATACCCATTTCAAGTGTGGCGCCAATCAATTTCATCCCAGCGCCCATGCCACCTGCCGCGCCACCTCCCGACAGTTCATGCACGTCTATTCCAAGCTCGGAATGAACCATGTCTGCAAAATGCCGAAGCCCTTGGTCAAGTCTTTCCACCATCTCACTATCCGCCCCTTTTTGCGGCGCAAAGACGTATGCCGCGCCGTTAACGCCATAGAGCGGATTGTCGATATCGCACATAACCTCTATGCTCGCCGAGCGGACAAGGTGTGACACTGTGTCCGCATCTATTGAACGGATATCGCAAAGGGTGCCACCGGTCGGAATAAATTTCTTTCCCTCTTGATTGAAAAACTTAACACCGAGCGCCGCAAGACAGCCTGCGCCGGCATCGTTTGTACAGCTGCCACCGAGCCCTAAAATCACCTTGTGACATCCCGATTGCAGTGCCTGTAAAATCAACTGACCTACACCGAAGGTAGAGGTCTTGCACGGATCGTATCGTCCCTCTACAAGTGGCAGTCCGGCTGCTGCCGCCATCTCGATAATTGCGGTATTGTCGTCTAATCTCCCGTAAAAGCCGTTGATATCTTCACCAAACGGATTTTGCACCGTAACAAAACATTTTTTACCGCCAACCGCCGATAAAAAAGCGTCGACACTCCCCTCTCCGCCGTCCGCGACCGGCACCGAGATTATCTGTGCCTCGAGGTGTTTCGATATGGCATTTTTTAATATGTTGCAGACCTCAAGCGAGGACATTGTGCCCTTGAACGAGTCCGGAATAAGTATTATTTTTTTCATAACCACCCACTTGTTAAGTTTATATCATTGTACATTATATTTAGCTTATAGTCAACTATCCCAAATTCTTCCGTCTTATCGATATGATGCTTTTTAGATAAACGTACAAAAGAAACAGATAGATTGTGGCAATATCAACAAATTTTTCTATATCCATAGACAATAGTTGACATTGTCGACAATTGTCGATATAATATATATAGTAATAGTTTTTATTATTCATCTATGCGTTCGGAGCGCCTTAGTTATGAAAAGCAAGTTTTTATTGATTATTGTAGTCTGCATTTTGACGACATTGTTATTGAACATAGCGGCGTCAGCCACCGAAGCTGAGGACATAACGTTCGATGGAGATATTATCGAACCCATTGTCTATGAGCCTTTTGATTTTTCCAAACCCATCAAGGTCGGCTACTATTCCGGTTATACCGATTTTGCGGACGATATTGACAGCCTTAGTAACAAGGGTTATGGTGTTGAAATTTTCAATAAAATTGAGGAGGTAAGCGACCTTCAATTCCAATATATACCTGTCGACAACGACCTAATGGCTGCATTATTTGACGGCGATATAGATCTTTTGGCCTTTAACACAAAAAACGAAAGTAGGGAGGAAAGGGTATTATATTCAAAAAATCCGTTCGGCAAAACCTACATTGCACTGTTGTCAGAAGATATGGACATTGTCTACGGAGATTTTGAAGCGCTTGATGGTAAGACTGTAGCCTCCTATGAGGGTAATATCGGCAATGAACGGCTCGATTTTTTTATGGAAAACCTCGACTTTTCCCTAAACTACATCTATGGCGAGCCTCACAACTATTATGAAATAGATGCAGATCTTCGACTTGGCTTTTCAGAGGATCGTGAAGTCGAGTCACTGAATAACGTACTCGACATCGGGGTTTACAATCTTTATTTAAATTCCACCTTTGAAAATCAAGAGTTGATGGACGTTATCGATAGCATTTTTTATGATATTGCTGTCACCGAGGGGAACTTTTTTCTCGAGCTTGAAGAGAAATACATGGCGCAGAATGTCGAGATAACCCACCGCGGTCTAATGCCTGACGAGATAGAGGTTCTTCAACAACAAACTTTAGAGGTTGGGTACATAGCTGATTTTAGACCGATTTGCTATATGGATGAGTTGGGTGAGCCGGGTGGTGCCATGGTGGATACGTTGAACTACTTTGCCGACCGCTATGATTTTGATGTTAACTACCACCCTTACAGCCTCAACGATCCCCCGGAAGATCATGAAGAATATGACCTTCTTGTGACATTATACAGCAAAGGTGAAGATGAATGGGAGCACTATACCGCAACCGAACCCTACTATATTATTCCTCTTTATGCACAGGTGCATTCCGACATATATTTTGAGGTCGACAACAAGTGGAACATTCTTGAGACTCCTACAAAGATCGGATCACTTCCATATTTAACGGTGGAATTTGATAATCTGCTTGATTATTATCCCTTGACCGAGTTTATATATTATGACGACTGGCACACCTTGCTCGACGCATTTGCCGCGCGTGAGATTGATATGTTGTTTTCCACAGAGAGTGCCAAGACCTATGCCGAGCTATATTTAGAAGATGTTGACAGAATTTCTTTGCGGACCGACACCGAAGTGCCTATGCAATATTTTATCAACAATGATATTGCAGGGGAATATATTCCCGTTTTTAACGTCATGCTTGATCGGCTACCGGAGAGTGAATATGAGCTAATAATTCAAACCAACTCCGATGACTTTTTGCCGGATCAGGATGTATCACTTTGGGCATTTATCGCTAAATACTGGTATGTTTTTATTATTCTTCTACTGATAGTCCTGATGTCGTTCGGAATATACAAAGGTTTGAAAACACAAGAAAAACAAAAGGCTTTAGAGGTAGCATACACCACCGACTATTTGACAGGGCTGATGAATTTAACTAAATTTTCCTTGATGGTGGAGGACTTGTTAAAAAAGATAAACCCGGATGAATATGAGGTCATTTCGTTCGACGTTGACATGTTTAAGACAATTAACACCCATTTCAGCCCTGATAGAGGCACAGAGGTTATACTCGCAATATCTGAATCGTTAAAAAAAGCGTTTCAAAACACATCGGTGTTATACACAAGGCGTACCGCGGATCAATTTCTTATCTTCCGGCGGATTAACGATGGCGGTTCGATTAATCATATCTATAATACATTTATTCTTCCCGAGATAGAGCAACATTTAAACAGGAAATACAAAATTTCACTCTCCTTTGGGAATATGATAATCAATGATACTAAACAAAAAGTATCATCTATTGTCGGCGGTGCAGACACTGCAAGACGTCATGGCAAGTCCTCTCACAAAACAACATTTGTAACCTTTGATGAAGAGATGCAAAAGCAGTATGAAAACAAGATTAACGTAACATTCCGAATGGAGCAAGCGCTCAAAGACAATGAATTTTATATTGAAATTCAACCTAAAATCAGTTTTGATACTTTACAGATTGGCGGCGCAGAGGCACTTGTTCGTTGGAGCCCGAAGTTAGGTGACAAATTATATCCCGATTCATTTATACCTATATTTGAAGAAAATGGATTTATTTCCGACATAGACATGTTTGTCCTGGAAGAGACCTGTCGATTCATTATATCTAACTTCTTAAAAATGGATATACCACATATTTCGGTCAATCTGTCGGCACATACCGTTCTTTCTGACAATATTTTGAACAGGATAGCAGATATTGTCAACAAATTTGAAATTAACCCCGAATTTATAGAGTTGGAGCTGACGGAAAGTGCTGTTGAGGCCGATACCGAGATGTTTCTTTTGAGGGTTGCTCAGTTTAAAAAGATGGGCTTCTCGATATCAATCGACGACTTCGGCGCAGGTGTTTCCTCGCTGAACCGACTTTCCTCTATTGATGCAGATGTGCTAAAACTCGATAAAGCATTTTTCGGATATAATGAACAGGGCAAGAAAAACAGTGTTGTTGTTGCCGATGTAATCAGCATGGCAAAGCACCTAAACATGAAAGTTGTTGCGGAGGGTGTAGAAACAACCTCACAGGCTGCATGGCTCAAAAAGATAGGTTGTGACTATGCTCAAGGATATTATTTTGAAAAACCGATGAGTGTGGAGGCTTTTAAAACGGTATTGACAGATAAGAAACAGTATACAATTGAGAATTAATGGCGGTGATATAAATAAAGCCTACTGAATAACAAGTTATTCAGCACAAACGCTACGCGTTTGTTTTGAAATTCGCTCTGCGAGCGGATTTCAAGGCTTTTCTTGATGCTATCTGCTGAATTTTCGCTTTAGGCGAAAATCAAAGTGCAAGGCTTTTGTCTGAATATTGGGAAAACCCTTGCACTTCGACAACTTAAAAATAGCTTTTTGTAGCTTGATAAAGCTATTTTTAAGTTGTTCAGCAGGCATTAAATATAGCAACCCCTATCATTATGATACAATAATGATAGGGGTCGCTTTATTGTGCTCGAAACAAAGATGTCAAAGACAGCGCCTTTGCCTTGAAAATGACTTGACTAAGCTTTGCGATATACTCCGGTCAACGGTGCTATTGCCGCGCTGTTTTCCGGTACGGGTACGGGGGTCGGGGCAGGGGCAGGGGATGTTGTGGCATAGAGCACCCAGGGGGATGCGGATCGTGTATAAAAGTGCACCCACAGCGTGCCGTCATGTGCAACAACCTTGCCCTTTAGTATTTCGTATTGACCGCCGTCCAGCTCTACGCCCGGGGTGGCGGGTAAACTTGTCAGGTGCACCGCCGTGACTATGTCGCCCGCTTTTACATTCATGCCGGTCACATTAAAGCCAATCGCTGAGACAGCATCGGTAGCTGTTGTAATGTCTTTTGATCCGGTATAATCATTTATAATTCCGACAACATTCTCGGTTGCACCAAAATACACAAATGAATTTAATATAAGGCTCTGTCCGGTGAGTGCGGACCGAATGTCCGATGTGGCGTTTATCGACGCTAATATGTTAGCTTGAGTTTGCTGTGAATGGGGGTCAATTGTAATAATCTCGTATCTGTCCAGCCTTTGAAGATATGACGGCACCGGAGCAATCGCTTTATTACTGCGTAATTCAACTTTATTGTCGTTTGAAAACAATTGATCATCAGTAATCGAGGTTAGTGTAGCCATCGCCGAACTAAGCTGAGAATTACCATTGGTCAACTTTGAGATGTCAATTTTATTCGAAATTGGTGTGCTACTATAAAAATCGGGGTCGGGTGTGGTAAATATCGAATTTGAACCACTACCATCGTAATTATTATCGTCCCACCTGTCAAATATCTGTGTAGCGGTTATGGGTAGAGTCCCGTCCTTGTAGGAGATGTGGTAGTCGGTTGTGGCGTCGGTGGTGTCGACTATGACCGATTGCTCATTTATTACGACACCGTCCTTATAAATACGTGCGCCGTTGGTGTAATCCGCGTCGTCTATGGTCATGGTGACCTTTGTGGAAAGGCTCGCCCATTTTTCGTCGTCATATGTGTCGGTCGGTGCTGTTGCGATGTTTTCTACCGTTGCCCTATCCGCCCCAACTCTCAACGTACCGGTCGTGGCATTTAGTGTCGGTGCTATATTGAACGCAAATTCATTAGACAAGGTTATGTCGTTGTCAATAGTCCCCGCAACCATCATTCCGCCGTTGTAGGTGATTTTTTTTGAACTAATGCCGATACTATCTTGATTTGATTCACCACCGACCGCAGTAACGTTGGAACTGCCAGAGATTATGACGTCACTATAACCATATTCAGTACTATACAAACCGAAACTACTGTTACCTTGCGGAAATCCCCCTTTCGCCGAACCGCCGGTCGCATCTACCGTGGCGTTGTTGATAGTTAACACCCGGTCTGCATTTATACCTGCGCTAACTGCAACTATTGAGGTAGTATTTTTTTCCGTCAGTTCTCCACCGGTCGCGGTCACACTTGCGTTATTATTAATGGTAACATTTTCAGATGCACTTATACCATAAGAGATTACAATCTTTCGAACATCATCACTTGCCTCACCGGACCAATCGCTACTTTTTGCAACAACCGTACTTCCGCTGATAGTAAGGTTTTTTTTACAAAAAATGCCGTAAAAATAATATGCAAAACCTAAAGTTTCTTCACTGTTGGCAGCTGTGGCATTCACTGTGCCGGTTCCCGATATACTGATGTTACTATATGAATATATCCCGTATCGGGAAGTTCCAGAAATTACAGATTCTCCGTCTGTTCCCGAGGTTAGGGTAGCACCGTCGGCTATTTTAATATCCAAATTACCGGACACATATATTCCGTGGTTTACGGTGACGGTGTCGCCGGTTGCAACGACTATCTTCAAATCCCCGTTCGCATAGATGCCGGCGGAAGTAGAACCATTGGTATACGAGTTGGCTATATTGCCCGAGAGGGTGAGGGTGG
>CAYJMO010000069.1:0-10517 GCA_964371365.1 uncultured Oscillospiraceae bacterium | reverse complement strand
GGGCTATGACAAAGGTTGTCCTGCCGCGCATAAGGCTGTCCATGCCCTCCTGAACCAGCTTTTCGGTCATGGTGTCGATGGAGGAAGTCGCCTCGTCTAATATTAAAGCAGGAGGGTTTGCCACCGCCGCACGAGCAATTGCGAGCAGTTGACGCTGACCACCCGATAGACTGCCTCCATCTGCGCCGAGCACCGTGTTGTATCCCTCGTTCAAACGCTTGACAAAGCTGTCGGCACCTGCAAGTTTTGCCGCCGCTTTGCACTCCTCGTCGGTGGCGCTTAGCCTGCCGTAGCGTATGTTATCGAGTACACTGCCGGTGAATAGATGAGTGTCCTGTAAAACGATACCGAGCGAGCGACGCAGGTCATTCTTCTTCATCTTCATAATGTCGATACCGTCGTAGAGTATCTGGCCCTTTTGAATATCATAAAACCGATTAATCAGGTTTGTTATGGTGGTTTTGCCTGCGCCGGTGGAGCCGACAAAGGCAATCTTCTCTCCCTCTTTGGCCTCAAGATCGATATCGTTGAGCACCACCTTGTCCGCATTATAACCAAAGACGACATCCTTTAGCTCGATGTGACCACGCTGACGCACAAGGTCAAAGCCGGAGGCGGTCGGAATTTTCCATGCCCAGATATCACACCTCTCGTCACATTCGATCAGACTACCGTCCGGCTGTTCTTTGGCGTTGACGAGGGTCACATTGCCGTCGTCTACCTCCGATGCCTCATCAAGCAGTTTAAATATACGCTCCGCACCGGCAAGACCCATAACGATAAAGTTCGCCTGGGTGGAGAGCTGGGAGAGCGGCATGACTATGCTTTTAGATAGGCTCAAAAATGCGATAAGTGTGCCGATGGTGATACCGCCCACACCGCCGCTAAGGGCGAAAACGCCACCGAGAACAGCGCATAGAACATAGCCTAAGTTGCCGAGCTGACCATTGACCGGCATGACAATGTTTGCAAACTTGTTGGCATTCTCGGACGATTTTTGAAGTTTGTTGTTAAGGGCGGTAAACTCCTCGATAGCCTTGTCCTCATGACAGAAGACCTTGACCACCTTTTGCCCTTCCATCAGCTCCTCAATATAGCCGTTCACAGCTCCGAGGTCGGACTGTTGATCCTTGAAAAACTTGCCGGATTTGCCTATTATAAACTTCGCGCTCATAAGCATAACCGCAATCATCACGAACATTAGCAATGTGAGCGGTATGTTGAGCACAATCATGCTCACGATGGTGGCCGCAAGTGTAACAACACTGTTGAACACCTGTGGCAGTGCCTGACCTAACAGCTGACGAAGTGTGTCGATGTCGTTGGTGTAGACCGACATAATATCGCCGTGAGCGTTATTGTCGAAGTATTTTATCGGCAGACTTTGCATCTTGTTAAAGGTCTGCACACGCAGTGCCTTGAGAGCACCTTGAGAGACATAGATCATGATACGTGACTGTACAAAGGTCGCCACCACACCGATCGCATAGATTATCGCAAGGTTGCCAAGGGCGGCCGCGAGTGGTGAAAAGTCGGCATTCTCCACCCCGATAATCGGCACGATATACTCGTCAATAAGTGTCTCGACAAAGACGGTTCCTTGCACCGTCGCAAGGCTGGATATTATGATGGATACAAAGACGATAACGATGTGAAATTTGTATTTTTTGAGAACAACGGAAAAAATCCTCTTGATAATATCCTTCGGCGAGCCCTCTAATTTAGGTTTTGCGCCAAAACCACGCGCACCCGGGCCACCGCCGGGGCCTTGTTTCATCTGTGCTCCTTTTTGCTCTGCCATATTATTCGCCCTCCTTCTCATCAAAGTCGGCGTCACCCTGTGTCTGGCTCTCAAAGATTGTTTTGTACACCTCGTTTGTATTCATAAGCTCGTCATGTGTGCCAAAACCATCAACCTCACCGTCGCCCAACACAACTATTCTGTCGCAGTCCTGTATGCTGGAGATTCGCTGGGCTATTATCAGCTTTGTGACATCCGGTATATCGTTTTTAAAAGATTCCCTTATTTTAGCGTCGGTCGCGGTATCGACTGCGCTGGTAGAGTCGTCAAGTATCAAAATCTTCGGGGATTTGAGCAACGCCCTTGCTATACAAAGCCGTTGTTTTTGCCCGCCTGAAACGTTGGTTCCGCCCCGTTCTATCTCGCTGTTATATCCGTTTGGCATGCGATTGATAAACTCGTCGGCATGGGCAATCTTACAGACCTTTATACACTGCTCTTCGCTCGCGTTCTCGTTGCCCCAGCGCAGGTTGTCAAGGATTGTACCGGAAAAGAGCTCGTTCTTTTGTAACACTACCGAGACGTTGTTTCGCAGCGTTTCAAGGTCGTAGTCCCTCACGTCCACACCGCCGACTAAAACACGTCCCTTGCTCACATCATAAAGACGACTGATTAGATTAATGAGTGACGTTTTACCACTGCCGGTATTGCCGATGATACCGATAGTCTCACCTGATTTGATGGAAAGGTTGATATCCAAAAGTGCCGGTTTTTCCGCCTCTTTATTATACGCAAATTCGACATTCTCAAACTCGATACTGCCGTCTTTTATTTCACTTATAGGATTTTCACCGTTAACAATGTCGGCTTTTTCCTCCAGCACCTCGGCAATTCGTCCGCCGCTCGCGACCGACATGGAGAGCATGACAAACACCATCGATATCATCATAAGACTGATAAGGATGGTCACTGCATATATAAATAGTGTGCTGAGATTGCCGGTTGTCATCTCACCGGTGTTTATGAGGTGCGCGCCGAACCATGCAAGCGCTATCATGCTGCCATAGAGTGCGAAAACCATTGCCGGTGCGTTGAGGGTGACAAGCTTTTCCGCCTTGATGAAAAGTTTGTAAAGTCGCTCGGCGGAGGAAGAAAATTTCTCCTTCTCGTGTTCTTCACGCACAAACGCCTTGACGACACGGATGGCGTTAACATTCTCCTGTACACTCATGTTGAGGTTGTCATAACCTTTGAAAACCTCGGTGAAATATCTCATCGCATATCTTATAATAAAGATAAATATAACGGCAAGAAAGATCATAGCCACTAAAAACACATTTGCTATTTTATAGTTGATAAGATAGGACATGGAGAGGGCTACAATCAGGTTGATGGGTGCGCGCAGTGTTATACGCAACAACATTTGATAGGAGTTTTGCACGTTGGTCACGTCGGTGGTAAGACGGGTTACAAGCCCTGCTGTGGAAAAACGGTCGATGTTGGAAAAGGAAAAGGTTTGAATGTTTTTAAACATCGCCTCACGCAGATTTTTCGCATAACCGGTGGCAGATATTGCGGCAGTTCTGCCGGCAAGTATACCGAAGGTAAGAGATGTCGCCGCCATACATAGCATTATAAAACCATAAAAGAGCACGTCTTGCATGCTCCCTTTTGAAATCCCCTCGTCTATAATCATTGCCGAGACAAGCGGAATTGATATCTCAATCCCTGCCTCGAGTATTGTTAAAACGGCGGTTAAAATCGACGCCTTTTTATATTGTTTTATCTCACGACCTAAAGTTTTTAGCATAAACTACCCTTCCTGCGACGCTGTTTCTCTACATTATAACATGTGCAAAAGGATAATGTCAACGGGAGCAAGGTGTAGTTTTTGTGAAAATCCGCTCAAACTACATAGCTTGTTTAGCGGAGTTGCAACTGTCACAAAATCCGTACAGTATCAGGTTATATTCGGTAATGGTCAAGCCCTCTTGAATCACAATGTCGCAAAGCGGCCTATCCAACATAGCATCAAAAACTCTGCCACATTCGGTGCAGATAAAATGCTCGTGGTCACAGGTGTTAAAATCGTAGCGATCACTAAATCCCGGGACCGGAATTTTCTTTATCTTTCCGTCAGAGCTAAAGGTGTTTAGGTTGCGATACACCGTCCCAAGGCTGAGCTTTTCATGCTCGAGCTTGAGGGTGTTGTATAGCTCCTCTGCGGTCGGGTGGGTGGTGAGCCCTTGCACCGCGTCAAATATTGCTTTTTTTTGTCGAGTGTTTCTCATTTCCAGTCTTACTTTCTTGTCTTTTTTCCTTATAATTTTACATCTTTTTGCGTATTTTGTCAAGAATAAGGTCGTATGTGTCATAAAAATAATGTCGTATTGTGCTATTTTACAAAATTGACAAAAAAACTTGCATAGATGAGACAAAAGTGTTAATATTACAATATGGTAGAATATAAAATACAAAGAAAGGGGAATACATGTCTAAACTGGATGGCACAAAAACACAGGCAAATTTAATGGAGGCTTTCGCGGGAGAGAGTCAGGCTCGAAATCGTTATACCTATTTTGCAAGCAAGGCGAAAAAAGAGGGGTATGTTCAGATTGCAAACATCTTTGAGGAGACTGCTCACAACGAGATGGAACATGCAAAAATGTGGTTTAAATTGCTTAATGACGGTGTGCCGGAGCTTAAAGAATGCCTTAAAATGGCGGCAAACGGCGAGTACAGCGAGTGGACCGAGATGTACAAAAGGATGGCGAAGGACGCACGCGAAGAGGGTTTTGACGACATTGCAAAACTGTTTGAAGGTGTCGCTGAGGTAGAAAAGGAGCATGAGGAACGCTATTTGGCGCTTTTATCCAACTTAGAAAACGACTCCGTCTTTAATAAGGAAGAGGAAGTCACCTGGAAATGTGACAACTGTGGCCATATCCACACCGGCAAATCGGCACCGGATATCTGCCCGGTCTGCGCACATCCTAAGGCTTATTTTGAAGTTCGCGCAACAAACTATTAATATAAAATAAAGGGGGAACATATGGCAGGCAATCAGAAGTTTTTTCTATGTAAACACTGCAAAAACCTTATAGGCATGATAGACAACAACGGTGTGCCGCTCGTATGCTGTGGTGAGAAGATGGAGGAGTTGATACCCAACTCGGTCGATGCCGCAAACGAGAAACACGTCCCATCGGTCACGCAAGATGGCGACACCATAACCGTGTCGGTCGGATCGACCCTGCACCCGATGGAGGTGGCACATAACATCGAGTTTGTTTATGTTGAGACAGAAAACGGTGGTCAACGCAAAAAGCTAACGCTTGATAATCCACCGAAAGCAACATTTTGTCTTATAGAGGACAAAGCGGTAGCGGTCTATGCATATTGTAATCTGCATGGACTGTGGAGGTATGATTTAGGCTAAGGACTGATGGTGAGCGATTAACGGCAGTTATCGGAAATACAATACGTTCAATTGTAGGGGAGGGGCTCTGCTCCTCCCGTCATATTATGTAGCGCACCTGAAAAATAAATTCCCCCAAATACTTTACAAACCTCTATAACTGTGCTATAATTACAAAGCACGTTACCCACCGATGGCGTCTCGTTACCTTTTACGGGTCAGAGCTATGGTTGGGCATATTACAGAAAAAAGGAAAAGTTATGCAGGACAAGAAGACATTAATCGAGAGCAGCAGTTTGCACGAGGGTGACACCGGTTCGCCGGAAGTACAGGTTACACTGCTCACCGCACGTATCAACCACCTGACCGAGCATCTGAAAGTACACTTTCATGACCATCATTCCCGCCGTGGACTGTTGAAACTGGTCGGTCGTCGTAGAAACCTTTTAGGCTATCTACAAAAGAAAGACATCAATCGCTATCGTAGCCTTATCCAAAAACTCGGACTGCGTAAGTAGTGTTATCGGCTGTATCTTATGGGTGGAGCGCCGCACATTGTGTGGCGTAATATCTGTTTGATACGGCTTTTTTATTTTAAGATGGGATAGCATTAAGTTGAGCCGGCAAGATAGTTGCCGTTTGAATTTAGTGCTAAATCCCTAATATAAAGAATATGGAGAAGAAAGAATGTTTGAGAATTACAAAAAGTTTGAGACTGTTTTAGCGGGTCGACCGCTAAGTGTCGAGGTTGGCAAGATGTGTGGACTGTCGAACGGCAGTTGCCTTGTCAGCTATGGTGAGACGGTGGTGCTTTGCAACGCAACCATGAGCCTGAAACCGCGCGAGGGAATTGATTTTTTCCCACTCTCGGTCGATTTTGAAGAAAAGCTATACGCTGTAGGACATATCCCCGGCAGTTTTATGCGCCGTGAGGGTCGTCCGTCGGAAAAAGCTGTGTTGACCTCTCGTGTTGTTGACCGCCCGATTCGCCCCCTGTTCCCGAAGGATATGCGCAACGACGTTGCGGTTGTCATGACCGTCATGTCGGTCGATCAGGACTGCTCACCCGAGGTTGTGGGAATGATTGGCACATCGATAGCCCTTTCAATATCTGACATACCGTGGAAAGGACCCATCGGTGGTCTTTTCATGGGACTTTGTAACGGCGAGATAGTTGTCAACCCGACCGAGGCTCAACGCGATATCAGCGACCTTCAACTCACCGTTGCCGCCAGCCGTGAAAAGGTTATCATGATTGAGGCAGGCGCAAACGAGGTGGAAGAGGCCACCATGTTCGAGGCTATAAAAAAAGCGCATAGCGAGATAATAAAGGTCATAGACTTTATTGAGGAAATCCAGCGTGCTGTCGGCAAGGAGAAAAAGGAATTCCAATCGATGGAGGTCAGCCACGAGCTGTTCGAAGCGATCAAAGATTTCTGCATTGAGGACGTTCGCGCGGCGCTTGACACCGACGATAAAACCGTTCGTGATGCTCGTTTAGCACCTGTCGTCACCAGGGTTCACGAGGAGTTTGATCCGACCCATCCGGACGAGAAGGGCGCGATAGACGAGTGCTTGTACAAACTGCAAAAATATGTTGTTCGCCGCTGGTTGCTCGACGATAATAAGCGCGTGGACGGACGTGGCATCGATGAAATTCGCCCCCTTGCGGCGGAGGTCGGATTGCTACCGAGGGTTCATGGCACCGGCATGTTCACCCGTGGTCAGACACAGGTCCTCACCACCGCGACACTCGGTTCACTTCGCGATGCACAGCTGCTCGACGGCATTGATAAAGAGGAAAATAAACGTTATATGCACCACTACAACTTCCCGCCCTACTCGGTAGGTGAGGCGAGAGGTATGCGCAGTCCCGGACGTCGTGAGATAGGTCACGGCGCACTCGCCGAGCGTGCACTGCTCCCCATGATACCGCCCGAGAACGAATTCCCATATGCAATTCGTCTTGTCAGTGAGGTTTTGAGCTCCAACGGATCCACCTCTCAGGGTGCAATCTGCGGTTCGACCCTTGCGCTCATGGATGCCGGCGTTCCCCTCAAGGCACCGGTTGCCGGTATCTCCTGCGGACTTATAACCGAGGGCGAGCGCTTCATGACCATGGTCGACATTCAGGGTGTTGAGGACTTCTTTGGCGATATGGACTTCAAGGTTGCCGGAACGAAAAAGGGTATCACCGCGATACAGATGGACCTTAAAAACGACGGTCTAACCTATGAGATTATCGATCAAGCACTCACCAAGTGCCAAAAGGCGAGATACTATATTTTAGATGAAATTATGCTCAAGGCTATCGAGACACCGCGTGAGCAACTTTCGAAATACGCTCCCAAGATGCGTACACTTCAGATAGACCCGGAAAAAATTCGCGATGTCATCGGCAAGGGCGGAAAGGTTATCCAGGAGATCTGCGCCGATACCGGAGCAAAAATTGACATTGAGGACGACGGTCGCGTCTATGTGCTCGCAGTCGAGCAGGACAGCCTTGATCGTGCCATCAACATTATTAAGATGATTACCGAGGATCCGGAGGTCGGAGCAATCTACAAAGGTCGTGTAACAAGGCTGATGACCTTTGGCGCATTCGTTGAGATTGCACCCGGCAAGGAGGGTCTGTGCCACATCTCTAAACTGGAGAAAAGTCGTGTAGAAAAGGTAGAGGATGTTGTCAGCGTCGGAGACGAGGTCTTTGTCAAGGTGACCGAGATAGATTCTCAGGGACGCATTAACCTTTCACGTAAGGACGCTTTAGAGGCGATGAACAAATAACATTTTATACTAATCCCTAACAAAAACAACTCTCGGTTTAATCTATATTTTCACTCGGGGTTAGTATTAGAACAATAAACCGACAAATTTACCCCTGGTGGGTCTTTGTCGGTTTGGTTTTGTAGAGGACGGGAGGGTCTATGATTAAGACACTGATAGGTGGAATATTAGTCGGCATGGCAAATATCATCCCCGGGGTGAGTGGTGGCACTATGATGGTCATACTCGGGATTTTCAATCGCCTGATGGAGAGTATAAACGCCGTCTTTTCACTCGATTTTAAGACTATAAAGAAAAATTTGCTTTTTATAATCATGTTACTTATTGGCGTGGGGATTGGTCTTGTTCTCTTTGCAAATGTGTTAGAGCTCGCCTTTGCTAACTATCCTGTCCAGACCATGTTTTGTTTTATTGGGATGGTGGCATTTTCCGTCCCTATCCTTGTTAAACAGGAGATGAAAAGCGACAAGTTTGAACCCCTCCCGTTTGTGCTCGGATGTGCTGTGGTTTTAGTTATGGCGTTCTTTGCACCGGAACAGGGCGATGAGGTTATCACCGAGTTCCCACAGTTGTCGGTGCTCTACCTTTTAAGAATGCTGTTTATCGGTGCGATTGCCGGCGGTGTCATGTTTATTCCCGGAGTGAGCGGCAGTATGCTCCTTTTGATAATCGGGCAATACTATCTGTTCAACTCACTGGTGGCGAACGTGACCACCTTTAGGCTCGATGTTTTGGTGCCGGTGGGTGTCATGGGTGTCGGCATAGTACTCGGCATAGGTTTAAGCTCAAAACTCACCTCCATGGCTTTGAAGAAAAATCATTCCGCTACCATGAATGTTATACTCGGGCTGGTCGTTTCCAGCACGCTGGTGTTGATACCGTTTGATGCAACCTACACCCTTTTTATCGCCCTGACCTCGGCTTTGACCTTTATCTTTGGAGGGTTAGCGGTGACGATCCTTGCAAGGTTGGCGAGATAACAATCAGCTTGAAAAAACACCCAGTTCTCCTAATACTTTTAGGTACTCCCTTGCTATAAGAGCGTGCCCTATATCGGTGGGATGGACGGAGTCGGCGGCTATCTCCTCATCGGTGTAGCCGCTAACTATATATTGTAAAAGAAGTCCGTCGGTCGCAATATATGCGTCGGCGTATTTTCTTGCAAGCTCGCGGACTATACCTATCTTCGGGTCAAGGTCCTCTCGCCAAAGTATGCGCTCCGGCACCGAGTTTAATAAAAACGGCTCCATTATTATAATTTTGGTATCCGGTAGATCGCGCTTTATGTCGGACAGTAGGGTGTTATATATGTGCTTGAAATCCACCGGCAGGGTTTCATCGTTAGAATCATACCTGCGCCAGGTGTCATTTATACCGATTAATATTGAGATTATGTCCGGTTTAATGGCAAGAATATCCTCCTCGTACCGATCGAACAGGTCTCCCACCCGGTTGCCGGAAATGCCTCTGTTTATGAACTCGATTTCTGTTTTTGGGTAGAGTATGCCAACAGCCTCTGCGACCTTTTTGGCATACCCCTCACCGAGCGAGTCCTCGCGCCTTTTTTTGCGATCACAGTCGGTGATGGAATCGCCTTGAAATAATATTTTCAACATAGCAAATCTCCCGAATTAATGTATTTTAATGATATCATAGAGATAAAGGTTTTTCAAGTTAAATGACTATAAAATTAATAAATAGACAACACCGGTTTTTTATGATATAATAAAACAATATATCGGTAGGTCTCAAATAGTTTTGTGAAATAGGGGTAATAATTTTGGCAGTGGTAACAAGAAAAATTAATATATCAAAAGTAATATCGATGTTGTTTGCGCTTTGCATAGTATCTGTTGCAATGTTTATAACAGCGCCGTCGGCTTTTGCGGCGACGAGTGTGAGTATTGGGGATGCTTTTGATATTTCTAACATTATAACCGTTAGCTTAACTGAGAAAACCATATATAACAGTACTAATTCAAGTGGTTTGATTGCAAGCGGAACCGTGTATTGGGACGATACTACAACGCCACACATTCTAACCTTAAATAATGCAACCATAATAGGCGATATTAAAATAGAAGGTGACATAAACATATTACTTATAGGCGGTAACTCCATAACGCCCCCTCTCATTAACAATGGCTCTACCGGTGGTGCACTTCACGTTAATGGCGATACTGTAATTGACGGCACCGGCGGCGGTAGTTTAACAGCAACAGGCGCTTATAAACAGTGCGGAATTTATATTGGCACAGATGCATTTGATGCTAAAAAATTAACCATAAAAAACGCTACTATCAATGCCACCGGCAACGAAACATACAACACTTCGTATAATGACGGGATTTACTGTAATGAATTACATCTAAACAGTGCTAAAATCACAGCACAAGGAGGGAATGGTGTTGGTCTCGGAGCAAATGGCGGACACGGAATTTTTATCCGCAATGGAATATTTACAACCATCGGTAATAACGAAATAACCGCAAGCGGTGGCAAGGGGGTTTCAGGTGGCGGCAACACCTATTCCGGCGGTCACGGAATTCAAATTTTTGGATCAGATACAAG
>CAYJMO010000068.1:0-10972 GCA_964371365.1 uncultured Oscillospiraceae bacterium | reverse complement strand
CGCATGTCACCGAATTTGACATTTTAAGGGATTTACAGGTTTTTTTGACACTCTGCGGGCGAATATAAAATTCGCCCCTACAGCCCGACCGAATGTTTTTTTCATTAAAAGGAACAACCCTATGTTACATAGCAACGGTACAAAGATGAAAATTATGGTGGTGGACGACAATGTCACCAACCTTAATATTGCGCGTAAGGCTCTTGAGTCCATCTATGATGTCATTCTAATTCCGAGTGGTGAAAAGGCGGTGAGTATCCTTGAACGGCTGACTCCGCAACTTATCCTACTCGACATAGAGATGCCGGGACTTAGTGGGTTTGAGGTCATAAAGCTGATTAAAAAACTGCCGCCGCCCGCCTCAAAGATTCCGATCATATTTGTCACCGGTAGAAACGACACCACCAGCGAGTTTGACGGGCTCAATCTCGGTGCGGTGGACTATATCATAAAACCGTTCTCGGTGCCGTTACTGCAAAAGCGCGTGGAACTGCACCTTAAACTCGCCGAACAACAAAAACAGCTCAAGGACTACAGCACCAACCTTGAAAAGATGGTTGAGGCAAAGATACGGGAGAACACAAAGCTCCAGTACTCTATCGTTCACGTACTCGCCGACATGGTGGAAAAGCGGGACGGTTCGACCGGCGAGCACCTACTGCGTACCAGAAGCTTTATTAAACTTTTGACCACCCGTTGTATCGAGGAGGGGATATACCCCGAACTACAGGATGTCGATCCGGAACTGTATGCCCACGCCTCTCAGATGCACGATGTCGGCAAGATATCTATACCGGACAGCATACTTTTAAAGCCGGGCAAGCTCACCCCCGAAGAGTTTGATATAATTAAAACTCACACGTTAATCGGGTCAAAGGCTTTAAGTCATGCGAGCGATAACATCGACGACGCTATATTTTTAGAGTTGTCCTCTATGTTCGCCGGCACCCATCATGAAAAATGGGACGGTACCGGCTATCCGAACGGCCTCAAAGGGGAGGAGATACCGCTAATCGGACGACTGATGGCCATTGTGGACGTATACGACGCAATCACATCGGAGCGACCCTATAAAAAGGCTTTTTCTCATGAGGAGGCTGTAAATATCATTGTCGGTGACAGCGGCACCCACTTTGACCCGAAATTAGTCGAGGTGTTCACAAAGATTGCGGATCAATTTAAAGAGATTTCCAATACCTACGCATAGAGGAGGTAAAGAGTATGACCGACAACCTAAAAGCACTGCCCAGCGGGACACTGCGCCAACTGATAAGCATCGCCCATATCGGCAGCTGGGTGTGGAATTTATCCTCCGGCGTTGTCAACTACAGTGCCGAATATTGCCACCTGCTCGGCTATGAGCCGTGGGAACTGAAGTCCGATGTGACGGCGTGGGAAAGTCTTGTCCTGCCGGAGGATCTTGCGCTCACCAACAGCAAAATTGATAGTTGCCTGAGTGCTAAATCACCGAGCTATGTAGCGGAATTCCGTATGGTAAAAAAAGACGGTACCGTGATATGGGCGCAGGATAAGGGAAGTGTCACCGAATATGACGACGAGGGTAATCCGCTAATCTTCTGTGGCGTTCTACAGGACGTCACACGGCTAAAAACCGCGGAGCTGGATCTTGTTGAGCAACAGCATCTATTAAATCTCGCCATCGAGGTTGCGGAGTTTGGCATGTGGGACTGGGATCTTGAGCTCGATACCATAAGTTACAACCAGACCTATCTCGACATGGTAGGGTATAAGAGCTTTGACGAGTTTTCCACC
This sequence comes from uncultured Oscillospiraceae bacterium, assembly GCA_964371365.1. Classification (GTDB taxonomy): domain Bacteria; phylum Bacillota; class Clostridia; order Oscillospirales; family Ruminococcaceae; genus CAYJBH01. The sequence continues at coordinate 9,199 of CAYJMO010000068.1, read as the reverse complement.
TTTGACGGTTGGGACAACATGAACCATCCGGACGACCGTCAACGAGCACGTGACATGCTGGAAGAATATCTGTCCGGCAGGATACCGAAATATGAGTGTGAGATACGTGTGCGTCACCGCGACGGGCACTATATTTGGGTGCGCGACGTCGGTAAAATAATGTCCTATGACAAGGACGGCAAGGTCAAAAGAGTGATAGGCGGACACCTCAACATTAATGAGCTTAAAACCTCACAAAACTCGCTGACCGATGCCTTGGACGAGCTGGAGGAGTACAGGGATAACCTGGAACAGCAGATTGAGATACGAAGTAAAACGCTTATCGAGCAGGATCGAATGTTGTTGACCATCAACAGGGTCTCTCAACAACTTGTATCGGTAGAGAGCGTCGGTCACGTCGGCGATATCATAGACGGCTGTCTTAAAGAGCTCTGCACGATTAGCGGTCGCAACCGCATTGCCCTTTGGCGCAACTATATGGATAACGATGAGCTGTTTAGCAGCATCATTCATTCCCATAGTTTTATCGATGCTCTCGGCGTGCCGAATCTGTCGACAAGGATTGAGCAACTGGACCTGTCGACCCTTACCGAGGGTGCCATCACCAACGACAAGAAAGCCCTTCTCCATAAAAATCTTGAAAACTTCGCCGACCACCGCTATAAGATAAACTGCAAAAAGCACATGCCCACCATCTATCGATGCCTTAAGGAAGAACGCCCCCTAAACATTCGTGTGTGTGACATGTTGCCGGTCGAGACTACATACTATGCGCTCACTAACATAAAACGCATTGCGGTAGCACCGATATATATCAAGGGTGAACCGTGGGGCTTTATCGTGATGGACGAATATGACGACGACAAACCATTCTCCGAGATTGAGGAGTATATGCTCAGCCTTTGCGGCTCTATGTTTGCCAACGCAATTCATCGTGCCGAGATCGATGTCGAGCTTCGACAGGCGCATGAAGAGGCTCTGCTCAGCTCCAAGGCAAAGAGCAACTTCCTTGCCAACATGAGCCATGAAATCCGCACCCCGATGAATGCCATCTCCGGAATGGCAGAGATTATACTGCGCGAGAGCAACGGGCGTGGAGTGGCAGAGTATGCGCATGATATAAAATCCTCCTGTGACAACCTGCTCGCCATCATAAACGATATTTTAGACATATCGAAGATTGAGTCCGGCAAGCTTGACATTGTGGAGCGGGAGTATCTCCTTGCCTCCATGCTCAACGATATCATCAACCTTACCCGTATGCGTTTGTCCAGCAAGTCGCTTGCATTTTATACGTATATCGACAGCAAACTCCCATCAAGGGTGATCGGTGATGAAATACGTATTAAGCAGATACTGATAAATCTGCTTGGCAACGCGATAAAATTCACCCATAGCGGACATATCGGACTTAGGGTAAGCGGCGAAGAGATAGGAGAGAAATGCCGTTTAACATTTAGCGTTTTTGATACCGGCGCCGGCATAAAAGAGGAGGACATCGCTCGGCTTTTCGAGCAGTTTGAGCGTGTGAACACCACCAAAAATCGCAACATTGAGGGCACCGGTCTCGGACTTGCCATCTCAAAACAACTCTGTGAGATGATGGGCGGCCATATTTCGGTGGAAAGTACCCTCGGCAAGGGTTCGACATTTACAGTCACGGTGGAGCACACCTGCACCCAATATGAACCTCTCGCGCACTGCAACAGTCGACGCTCGGCACTGATTTACGAGCCACGGGAGGAGAGTTCCCGCTCACTTTGTTATGCTGTGCGAAACCTTGATTGTGAGTGCACCGTGTGCATCAACCAGTCCTCACTCCTCGAAAATCTTACATCTTCGCACTTTGACTATATCTTTACCCCTGCCATTCATCTGCAAAAGATAACCGAGCTTAAAGAAAATTTAAATCTTGACATAAGGGTGGTCGTGCTTTCGGAGCTGAATTCACTCGAGCTTATCAGCTCTTTATCAGACGATATATATAATATTACTCAACCTGCCGATTGTCTACAGATAGCAAATGTGTTTAACGACACCGTCGTGTCCGGAAAAGGGACAAATCGTGCTGTCGGATTCATTGCACCTGCCGCAAATGTTTTAGTGGTGGATGACAACGCGGTCAATCTAAAGGTCGCAAGCGGTCTTATGGAGCCATACAAGTTTAAGACCGATACCGCCCTAAGCGGCGCCGAGGCGATAAAGATGGTGAGCGAGAAGGACTACGACCTTGTATTTATGGATCATATGATGCCGGAGATGGATGGTATAGACACCACCATCGCCATAAGAAAGCTAAACGTGAAGTATAGCTCGTTGCCCATTATTGCGTTAACCGCCAACGCGGTGGTAGGCGCTAAGGAGCTCTTTATTAAGGAGGGGCTTAATGACTTTTTGTCAAAACCTATCGAACTCGGGAAGTTGAACGCAATGTTAAAGCGATGGCTGCCGGAAGATAAATTGATACCGGTAGATACAAAAGACAAATCTCAGGTTGACAATAACCCACTCAGTGTCACGGTACGGGGACTGGAACCGGAGCATGGACTGGGTTTGCTCGGCGGCAATGTTGAGATGTATCTTGACATTTTAAGGGTGTTTCTTTCCGACGGTCTTAAAAGAATAAAGGTGATAGAGGAACTGTACAATGACGGCAAACTGGACGATTTTAAGACGGAGGTTCACGCTATAAAGAGTGCCTCTGCCTCTATCGGCGCTTTGTCACTCTCGGCAAAAGCGGCGGCGATGGAGCAGGCGGCTCAAAACAACGAGCAGTTGTATGTCGACAATCATATTAAGAACTTTTTAGCCTCATTCTCCTGTATCCTTAACGGTTTAAAGGAGCAGTTTAAGACGGATGAAAAAGACACAATCGACAACAAACCGACCGGAACAAAGGAGCTTCTCGATGCCGAAATTGCCGGACTTGGCGAGGCAATCCGATATGTAAATATAGTAGATATTGAAAAGTATCTCAATCGGCTGTTCGGCTATGACTGGCCGAGTGAAACGACCGATCTTTTAAACGAGATAAAGATAGCGATAGAGTCCTATGACTACGATGGTGCTAACGATCTGCTGGAAAAAATTTGACAGTCCTAAGAGTAGATTTACCCTCAACATCACTTCATTTAACACAATCAAGGAGCACCCAAAACATGCAAATTCGCGATAGAGTGCAATCCGGTTTTGTAGCCATTCTCATGATATCCGCAGTCCTTTTCATTCTGCTGGCAATACCTGCTATGATGAGTGTTGTCCTATCCTTTCAAAGCTACTCCCCTGTGTCGGGGCTTGTGAACAGCATGTTTGTAGGTCTTGAAAACTACGCCCGCTTTTTTAGCAGTGCATCACTGCCTAACCTACTGTTCAACAGCATAAGGCTCTCGTTGGTCGGGAGTGTTTTGCCTGTACTGATAGGCATGGTGGCGGCACAACTTATCTGCGAGAGTGGAGCAAAGCCGCTTATGCTCACCGGTCTATTGCTCCCTGCCTTTATTCCGAATATTGTCTACGCCTCCCTTGCGCTCTCGATTGTACCATTATCGTTTAGCCTAACTCTTGCCGGCTTTGACCTTTCATTCTTTATAGTGTCCGGCATTCCGAAGCTCTTCTTCTCGGCGTATTTTTGCTCCACCTTTGGATACATGATGAAAGATACTGCGCTCGGCTCGAAAAAAGGAGCGACTTTCGCAGGTATTATCCTACTAATCTACTCGCTTGCAAATATCTTCTCACCGAATTTCGAGGCGATAAATCTGCTTACAAATCCGCTTAACTTTCAGTTCAGCGAGACGTTAGATCTATTCGTCTATCGTACCGGCCTAATGATGCTCGATTTTAGTTTCGGAGCAACAATTTGGGTCATAAAACAGTTGCTTCAACTGACAGTCCTTGTTGTGGCGGCGATACTTTTTTACAGATTTTTTGTCAGATTAAACGGTGCATTTGCTCCCCCAAATATGGCTTGCGGAGAAATGTACGATTACAACACATTTCAACCGAGAGAGACTCAAAACAACATTTTCCCGGCATTGGTCGGCACTTTTGTCGCCACTACAGTAGTGGTGCTCTCACTCTCGGTCCCATTTCTTATCGGTGATGTCACCACCGAAGTTCCACCCATGTTCTCGGTGGCGTTTTTCAACTCTATGCTTGTGCTTATCGCCGCGTCGACATTATTTATACTGATCCTCGGACTTACGGTACATGCCTGCCTATCCTTTATTCCCTATAGCCCACCTGCTCAACAACCATACGCTCCAAATAGCGCCGACAATTCCGGAAAAATTATTTTTATTGCGGTAATTGCACTTGCCGTCGTCAGCCAATTATCGGATAATCTGATCGGCAGATATTTATATTTCATGATGTTAGGTATGGTCAACACCTACCTCCCCATATTGCTAAGCGAATTTATCAAACCTGATCTATTACTCTGCTCGGTGGTGTTAAGTTATGTCGCGATAAAAACGCAAAAAGGCGAGAGCGGGAGATTAAGCACTGCCCTGCCTTATTTATTGATATATGCCGGAATGTTCGCCTCTAATCTACTCGGGAGCTCTTTGTACGAGACAATATATATCAACGACAGCCTACTCTTAGGACTTGCCGCAATGGCACGCAATGTAATTCATGGTGAGAGCTTTGCGCTCATTGTTATGCTATGCATCTCACTGCCCTCGATCTTATTTGGCGGTCTTTTGCTGTTCTTTAACGGCAAAACCGGATAGAAAGGAATAATTAATATGCAGCTTATAACCCTAAAAAATGAACTTCTCACCATCGAGATAAACCCTTTAGGAGCGGAGATTTTCAGCATAAAAGATTATACCGGTCGCGAAATTTTGTGGCAGGGTGACCCTGCTTACTGGAACGGGCGAGCACTCAACCCGTTTCCTTTAATCGGTCGGCTTTATGAGTCGCGCTATACCTATAACGGAAAAAGTTATGATATGCCGATACACGGTTTTGCCTCCTCCTCACTGTTTACGGCAGACAAAAAGGGAGATACCGAGGCGGTGTTCACCCTTGTCGACAACGAAACAACAAGGGAGTGTTTTCCCTTTTCGTTTCGGTTTAGTATCGAATATCGCCTGCAAAACAATGAACTATCAGTATTATTTATTGTAGATAATACTGACGATAATATTTTGTACTATGGGCTTGGCGGCCATCCCGGCTTCAACGTCCCTCTCTGTGAAGGGCTGAAATTCGAGGACTATTATCTTGAATTTTCATCGGATGGCGCAACCCGTGTCGACATGTCGGACAAGGCGCTGGTATTAAAGGATGACTATCCCTGCGCCGAGATGGTGGGCGGCAGAATTCCTCTCTCGCACGACCTGTTTGACCATGATGCGATAATATTGTATGACATGCCACGTAAGGTCACACTGAAAAGTGATCTCGACCCATTTGCTATCGAGGTGGAGTTTGCGGATATGAAATACTGCGCATTCTGGCACCGAAATCGCACCGATGCACCCTATATATGCATCGAGCCCTGGACCAGCCTGCCGGGACGACAGGATGTGGTGGAGGATATCACCACCAACCCGACACTTCTATCGCTCCAACCCGGTGAGAGTAAAGAACACCTTATCACCTATAAGTTTAGCGAATAGTAAACTACACGACGGTGTACTCCTGCGAAATTGACGTTTCCATCAAACTGATGAGCTCCTGCCCCTTTGTAGTGACGAATTCGTCGACTACATCGGGGTTTTCGTTGTAGCTGTCAAAATCCAACTCATAAAATTCCTGTTGAAGGTCGACAAAAAAGGTCTCCATATCATCAACAAACATCCGATAATGATTGTATACATAATCGAAATCATTTTCAAGGTATGGAAGAATATCGCTGTATTCCGGATACTGTTCGACATAAAACGTCATGGATTGACGGTTGACGGGCATGACGTTATTATTTTGTATGTGTAGTATCGACTGTCCGCGCTCACTTAGAACAAAGTGGATAAAGGTCATCGCAATCAGTCGTTCATTCTCGTCGGAGGCGGCGTTGACCTCCAGCTCCAATCGATTGTTGCCGGACGCCATTAATAACGTCTCTTCGTCGGTTGTCCTGATGAAAGGAATCGCCGTTGTTGCTTGCCCGATCTCGCCGCGAATGTACGCAACGGAATTATCGGCTTGATAGGGTGATAGTTTTTGCACCGTATCATACCTATTCTCAACATATCCCTCAAACTTTTCACTTTCGTATGAAGCAATAAAGTTAAAAATAATCTCGTTTATACTATCTCTCATGGGTGATAGATCGAAAAAGAATTCCTCCCCTTGTGCAAATGTGGTGTCGGGATAATAGAAGGTAAACAGTTGAAGGATATTTTCAACATATTCATAATAGTTCAAATAATTCGATCTTTCGGTGTAATAAAAAGCGTCGTCGATGTTGCTTATAGGGTAGGGTGCCGACTCGTTTATCATAGCACTCGGGACATATATTATGGACGGGCGCAGACCATAAAATACGGTGGGTATCCCCTCGTCATTCTCAAAATAATAATGGTAGTACTCCTCCTCATCCAATCCGGCGACAAGCAGACTAAGGTCGGCGCGCTCCTCCCCGTCCCAAAGGTAGGATATGTTGGTCAACGTCGGACCCTCGACGCTTGATTTGTCCTCCACCTCACGATATGTGTTTAACTCCTCATACTGTACCTGTTTAATTTTGACGGAGTAATCGGGATGCAGTTCGCTAAACTCGCTTGAAAGCTGATTATAAAGCGCAATGTCCGCCCCCTCGTCTATCCACATTTCCACCTCGCCCGGCGATATATCCATATCGGCAAGGGTGTCGTCAATATAAACGACCGGTGCTTCACCGGTGATTACGGCGGAGACAATAGGGGCATCCTGCGAAAGGAGCAGCCCACCCACGCCAAATACGGCAAACAGCAAAACAAGAGAGGACACAAGTGCAATCGTACGGCGACGGCGACGGCGTTTTTGTTCCTGCTCCGGAAAGTCGTAATTTCCGCCGCCTTTGAGTGCCGACAGCATGAGGTCGGCGGATTTAAAGCGAAGTTCCGGCTTTAACGCCATAGACTTCATGACAAACCGGTCAAGCTCGTTGTCTATCTCGTTATTCACCGCGGACGGTCGGCGCAGAAGATCTCGTTCCCATCGCTCTATACTCTCCTCCGGAGTTTTGCCGGTCAATACCTTATAAAAGGTTGCACCGGCGGCGTACAGGTCGGTCATAGGGGTTTGCTTCATATTAGTGCGGTACTGCTCCGGCGGTGCATAACCTTTTTTCACAACCACGCTCTGTGTCCATTCCTCTTTTGCGGCAAAGCGCGCCGCACCGAAATCGAGGATCTTAACACTGCCATCACGCAAAATATAGATGTTGTCGGGACTGATATCGCGGTGAATAATGCCCTTGATATGTATCGATTGAATGCCGAGCAGTAGCCCCTCCATGATTGCGAGCGCCGTTTCTTTGGGGAGTGTGCCACCCTTTTGCTCTAAATACTGTTTGAGTGTCACCCCATCGAGAAACTCCATCACGATATACGCCGTGCCGTTATCCTCAAAGCCGTCAAGAACGTTGACAATGTGGGCATCACCTGTAAATTTCGCAAGGTTTTTGCCCTCCTCCACAAACCGTTGTTTGTTTATGTTAAAGGATTTCATCTCCTCGCCGGAAAAAACACGTATCGCGCTGTCATTTGGCATACGGCTGGCAAGATTTTGAGGGAAAAACTCCTTTATTGCCACCACGGTAGAAAGACGTGTGTCAAACGCCTTGTAGGTTACGCCGAAACCACCAATGCCGAGTATAGAGCCGATGATATACCGCCCCCAGATGCGCATACCGGGTTGTAGCATGAATGCAGGCTCGTTCGGCGTACCACTGAGAAATCCGCAGTAGGGGCAGACATCATAGCCGCCGGTATCGGAAAAGCAGTTTAGACAAATGTTATCCATTAAAAATCCTTTCGTGGTTATATGCACTCTCAATTGAACGTCGCAAAAATGCTCCATTGGTGAGGCTCGGTTGCGGTTTTGTCATAAAAACACATAAATTTTGGGCCGCAAAGGGGGGCGTCTCGCGATCACGCGCTACTCATTCTTTAAAAGAATGTCACTGATCATCTCCGGCTCTATGATCCGCAGCTGTAGTTCGCCGTTTTCATCAGTGTAAAACTTATACCCGTGCATGTATGCCGATTCTATGAAGAGATTTGGCAGGTCATCCCAGATTTTTTCCTCCCATAACGAGTCAGACTTGATGCCCGTTCCAACCTCTTTAGTGTTTAACTCCAGCTGATATCCGTTTGAATTTTCAGCCCAGCGAGACATAAAGGTATTGTTCTCACGGTCGTCATTATAGGCACGTGCATCATCTTCGGTCAAATCACCTGCGGCAACCATCTCGTCCACCCTCTCCCAGCTGTAAATCTCCGCGTTGAACCCAAACTCATCGGAGGGGACAAAGCTGTAGTTTATCTTTTGGGGAAGTTCATACATGCCGTGTACAACCGCTTCTTCATTAGCATCCATATCGCCGCCTTGTATCTCTACGATTGCAAGGGTTAAGGTCATCACACCACTTTTTGGTATGTCGTTTGGTGCTTCATCAAAAAATTTCAATAAATCATAGCCGATTTCGGTTGAATAATTTTGGAGTGGTTCCTTAAAATCCTCATCAAACACAAGGGAATTGTTGAGATATCTCTCCCACACAAAATCATGTCCCTCGACCGAAAGACGCATTTCTACCGCCGATTGTTGATCAAGGTCGACGGCGGTGTATAGCTCGAACCACTCCCGCTCCTCATACGGGTGCATTCGAGCGGTAAATAAAACATTGTTGAATGCATCACTCTCTTCGCCGAGGCTTATAACCGCTGCAATGTTATCATCGTAGTCAAAAATAAACTCTATCACATGCCCCTTTGGCACCGTTTCGCTGTGTTGGTTGGCGAAGGATATGAGATAATTCGTCCATATTGTGTCCATATTCTCGACAACCTCCTCCATGCTGATGCCGTTAAAGGTCGCGAAATAATCACGGGTGTCTCCTCCACAAATTTTAAGAATGATGACGTTGTCCTCATTTGGCATACTCTGGGTAATTACCGCGCCTTTTTCGTGGCTATCGCTGTACTCGATCGGCTCAAACTCGACGGTGTAGCCTGCCTCGGTGAGGGTTGTAACCGCATCTGCT
>CAYJMO010000067.1:287-11157 GCA_964371365.1 uncultured Oscillospiraceae bacterium | reverse complement strand
AACACCCCACTTTTATTTTCTCTGTATAAAAGTGTTGACATCTGTGTAGAATATATTCATATTTAACTTAAGGGAGGTGTCATGGTAGGCAGAAGTTATGAACCGAACGGACGCAGTTTTACCGAGGTGATAAGGTCGATTTTAAACGAGACACCGCAAGAAACAAAAAAAGCCCGAAATACCGCCGAGGGCGATATCGGGCAACAGATAAAGATGGACGCGGTGGTGAATCCATTTCAGAACATCGGTGAGGAGGATTAAAACGACATAATAATGTGCTTAAATTCCGGTTTTTTGCCAAAGGTCAAGTTCATGACACCGTAGGAAAACTCCTCCGGTGAACGCTCCAGCGCCCCCGGGTTAAAAAGATAAAGATTGCTAAGCACCTCGTTACAGGGGACATGTGTATGACCAAAGAGCACAATGTCGGCGTTTTGGGCATGAGCGGCGGTACATATATTTGAAAAACCAAGTTTGACGGAATAGAGATCGCCGTGGGTGTAAAAAATTCTGAACCCCTCAATCTCCTTAAGGCACGTTCTTTGTTGTGTGTTTTTGTGATAAAAAGACACATCACAGTTGCCGTACACCGCATAGACCGGAATATCGGGGTAGTTTTGCATAACAGAACAGACATCGCGTATTCCGTCACCTAAAAAGAACAGACCGTCAACGCCGTCATTTTCTTTAACTATTGTATTAAATAGGTTGCTGTTGCCGTGTATATCCGACACCACTAAAAATTTCATATCAGTCCTTGGATAGTTGATTGATATATATACTCGCTCGACAACAGACCATAATATGCACAATCAACAATACCTTGATTGTTATGATCCGATTGTCTTAGAGTCCCCTCGTATTTTAATCCGCATTTGAGCATCACCTTGCCGGAGTTGGGGTTATTGGGGTCATGGCGTGATTCAACTCGCCTCACCTGCATCTCCTCAAAGAAAAATTTAATTATCGCGGCGAATGCCTCACTAACAATCCCCTTATTCCACCAGTTATAGCCGATACAGTATCCAACATGAACACTGTCAACATTTTCATCAATCTTTACAACAGATATCGAGCCTATCGGTTGTGCTATTTCGTTCAGAACAATTGCCCATTGATAAAAATCAGCTTTTTCATAGAGTTTTATCCAACTGTCAAGTACATTCTCGGTGACAGATACATCGGTGTGCGTCGGCCACATGAGATACTTCGTTACCCTATCGTCGCTACACCAGTTATTAAATGCCGCTAACACATCCTCCTGCACAAACCTTCTCAGCGTCAATCTGTCGGTGCATATTTCTTTAGTTCCAAGGTGTTGCATAACTTCTCTCCTATAATCAGTCCAGCAAAGGTAACGCCGCATTGTACAGTCTTGAACGGGAGTGACCGGTGAGCGATGCCATCTCCTTTGCGGCGTACGAGAGCGATTCTCCGCCCGTCACCGCTTTTATCACCTGTTCTACCGCGAGTTCAAACGGCACGGCTTCCTGTTCACTCGCCCCGTCGATTATCAGCACAAACTCCCCCTTAGGTTTATTGTCGGTAAAGTGCCGTATCGCCTCACCTATCGTTGTGTTCAAGCAGTATTCATGTATCTTTGTCAGTTCATGTACGATACTTATCTCACGCTCACCAAAGGCTTCATGCATGTCGACAAGGGTTCGCAGAAGTTTGTGCGGCGCCTCATAAAACACCATTGTACGCCGTTCATTTTTCAGCTCTTCGAGGTGTTCACGTCTTGCCTTATTGGCGGTGGATAAAAACCCCTCGAAACAAAAACGTCCGGTTTTTTTGCCCGATATGGACAGCGCCGCTACCACCGCACTGCACCCCGGCACTGCAAAAACCGGTATGCCGCGCTGATGCGCACTCCTTACCAGCAACTCGCCGGGATCGGAGATGGCCGGTGTGCCGGCATCGCTACACAGCGCACAGCTCTCCCCCGAGGCAATTCGATCCAGTATCTCCTCACCACTGCGCATGTTGTGTGCATGATAGGATATCATCTGCTTTTTTATGCCGAGATGGGACAAAAGTTTTGCCGTGACCCTCGTATCCTCCACCGCGATAAGATCGACATCTTTCAGGGTTTGGGCGGCACGTAGGCTCATGTCGCCGAGATTTCCTATCGGTGTCGCCACTATGTACAATCCGGGGCTAATATTTTCCGCCATATATCTTCACAACCTCTCTTGTGTGCTCGCCCTTCTTGTTTTCTATGGTCAGCGTCGGCATATGGTGCAATCCCACACCGCCGTTTTTTCGCCCGTCGACGAGTATCAAATAGGGCGCACGACCTGCCTTTGCACGGACATAGCGAAGACGTTTGGGCTCGATTTTATGTTCTCTCATCAGACAAAAGATATCGACCATACGCTCCGGTTTGTGGCAGATACAGAGCCTACCACCGTCCTTTAACGCTGACGATGCAGCTTTTATCACCTCGTTTAGCAATCCACTCTGCTCATGCCGAGCGAGTGCACGCGACGAGGTTTTCGATGTGTCTCCACTCGTAAAATAGGGAGGATTACAGCTCACCACGTCATAAAGACGCTCGGCACGAAAACCCGAAAGATCTCGACAGAGCACCTCAAGGTTTTGTATATCTTGCTCGATCTTCGCACGCAAAATAAGGTCCGCCGCCTCTTTTTGCAACTCGATTGCTGTAATGTCCCCCTGAGCACCCATGTCGATAAATCTAAGCGGAATAATGCCGCACCCACTGCAAAGGTCCAGCGCTCGCTCTGCTCGCCGTAGATTGCAAAAGTGGGACAGCAACATAGCGTCGGTGCCAAATCGATGGACATCGTCGATGTAGACATGTGTCCCGTTTTTAAGTGTCTCTTTCATTGTGTTCATTCGGGTCGGTGTTTAAATGCTAATCCAAAGACTAAGCACACCCCGACACCGTAGACCGCATATATAGTATAGGTTATTGAATTACTCCATGGAAAGGAGAGTTCCGGATGGGTCAATGCGTATATAACAAATAAAATAGCAACCAAAAACAGCAAACAGCCGATTGTTAGATACTTTATAAAATTTGACATAATAAATTCTCACTGATAAAACAATTGTGGCACCTCTCAATGCCGAATATTTCGACAGAGGAGGTGCCATCGTTTTGCTTAGCCCTCGATAGCCTCGGTGGGACATGCGTCTTTACATGCGCCACAGTCGATACACTCGTCCGAAATTTCGTAATGGTCGGGACCCTGGGAAATAGCGTTTACGGGACATTCGCCCTCACACGCGCCACAGCTGATACATGCGTCGGTAATTTTGTGTGCCATTTTTCTTCCTTTCATAAAATAATATCGGTCGCATAAACTTCTCTATGCCTTTATTAATATTACTATAAAATAAATAAATAATCAAGAGGTTTGTAAATTAATCTGTGACCATCACGCAAAATGTGTTGTATCACTCTCGAATTAATTGACTATATTATGCATGCGTTTAACTGTGGAACGCATCCCAAAACACCTACTCATCTCGATTGAAAGCACCATGGACTTGCGATGTCGAAAGTGTGTGGTTTTTCAAATTAATTGACTATAAAAACAAAAACACTTGCTTTTTCCCCTTGGATTTGGTATAATGAAACTGCTAAAAAAATTGCATTAGAAAAGGCTACGACATAACTTTCGTCAAATGTCACAAAGATATTCTTCATTACGGTGGATATCGCGCGCGTTTTTTGTTCAATCTGACAATTGTATGTTCCTCGTTTTTGCGAATTTATTGTTTTTCAATAGCTCCATAATCAACAAAGTGTTATAGGAAGGAAGTGATCTTTCATGAGTGAATCAACCGCTATTTTTAATATTTTCGATGAGGATGGCGACGAGATTAAAATTGCGCTTACCGAGGTTTATGCCGCATTGAAAGAGAAAGGTTACAACCCTATTAACCAACTCGTGGGTTATATTCTTTCTGAAGACCCCACCTATATCACCACTCACAACGGTGCGCGCAACAAGATACAGCGTATCGACCGTGACGAATTGCTACGAGCACTTCTTCAAAGTTACCTTAATGGCTAATATACATTTTTTAGAAAGGATTTCACACAGATATGGCATTTAAAGCCCACATGACCTACAAATCCCGACCTCTTGTTCGCTGTAAGGACGAGATATATTATGGTGATTTTGGGGAAAAGTATATTTTAAAGCTCAAAGTGCTTTCCACCACCAAGATAGAGGGGCAGGAGGTTGCCGACAGGATTCAGATACAGCTGCTCGACTCTGATGACTCCCGTCCGGAAGAGGAGCGCATCATGCGCCACTCGGAGCGTAACGGTATGTTCAATGCACTCGACATCGGTAAGGTCTGGTTGGACAGCGCGCTGAGCTTAACATAGCAGAATCTTCCACTGCATTTAAACTTCGTCATCTATTGCTGAACCACTTTAGAACTCGTACAGAGACGGTTATATTTTTAGCCGACTAACTGTGTGAATCTCAAGGTGGTTTTGTTTTATTTTATTCGCTAACGTCTTCCCGATCGCTGCTATATAGACATCGCATCGTAAAACATCTCTTATCTAAGGTATCGTCTGCCGCGCCGCCTCATGTTTGCCGCTCGTAGCGCCTTGAAGAATGTTATTAATGACATCAACAGATTTTTAGCTCTCGGTCTTTTATCCTTTGGGATAAACCCGAAATACAAAAATATCATCAGTATAAATCCGACAATTGAACCGATTGAGATGACCGTTTTCTGACCGCTTAACCCAATTATTCCCCCATTATTATCCACCACTTCGATTATAATACTGCCAAGTAGTGAGAACCCAAAGCCCGCAATGCCGGAAATGCCGCCGACAATGCCCATCTTTAGAACCTTTTCTCCTGTCAGCGTGTCATACTGCACGTTAAACAATGCCACTCCGAGCACTGCCCATGCGATAGAGGAATACAACTGTTGAATTATGATAAGCCACTGTGCATTCTCCGGTGTTAGAATTAGCCAAAACACACCGCAACTCGCAAAGAAGAACAGCGATGCAAAAAACGAGTGTTCATAGCTGGTGCGACTGGTATATCTGCTCCAAAGCACCATCACAAATATCTTTTCCACCGAGCATACTATACCCATAACCCCCATCAGAGAATAGCTGACCCCAAGCCCGTTGAGGATATATATGCTGTTGTGCGGTATCCATATCTGACAGGAGAACTGCCACAGTATGGTGAGCAGTAGCACCTTAAACATATCCTTTGTCATAACCATCATCAACAGCGATTTTAACCCACCCGAGCGGTTGGTGTTGCTGTCGGGACATTCAACTTTTTTCAATGCAATCAGATCAAAGAATGCAATGGTTACAAGACTGGCACCGATCAGCAGAAAACCTACCTGTTCCACCCCTCCCTCGGCGAAAAGATCGAGCAGTGCGGATGCTATCATGGTTGCCAACGCAATCGCGGCGAGCCCAAGTCGTTCACGGAGTGAGAAGAATGCACTTCTTCTATCCGGTCGCAGACTTATCATCACCCAATTTCCCATAGCAGGTGCAATCATCGCAAGTGTGCCGTGACCTATTGAAAAGATGGCAACCATAAGCAGGCTACCGAGGATTCCGCGACCAAGCAAGACGGGTATAAAAAAAATAAGTCCGAGACACAGTTTTCCAACAAACGTGCCAAGGACTATATATTTTTTCTGATTTTTCACCCCTGCGAGCAGGATAGGACCTACAATTTGGAACAGTCCACCCAGTACCGGTATTGCGAGCACAAGCCCGTTAACCGAGTCGGAAAAGCCCATAAAACGCAACAGACCTGCAAGATATATACCGTTGCAGATGTTGAGTATCGCAAAGGACGCTATGTGGTCGACAATAAAGCCACGGTTTTCCCGTAGCATGGTTGCGGTATTGCCGTTGGCAAAACGTTGTCTTAGCTTAAACATGCTCAATCATGGTCAACCTATGGATTAATAGGAGACAAGCAATCCCCCGTCTGCGGCGTAAAAGGAACATAATCCGCGTGTATCTACAAGTCTCACCTTGAATATTTTGCTGTATCTTTCCATGATCATTCCGCGTAGACGCTGTGCGCTCAAAAGGTTGTTGCAGTGGCTTATTATCACCTCTGGATCCTTTTCAAGGTTGAAGTTCGGTTTAATGGTGTCCATCAACTCCACCAATTTTTCAAGGGCTTTTTGCTCGCCACGTACCTTTGTCATGACCTCTATCGCGCCGTCTTTTGCGGTGGCAATAGCACGCACACCGAGAGCGGTGGCGGTCAGACCTATCAACTTATTCATACGTCCGGTCTTGATAAGCATATCGAATTTTTCAAGCGAAAATAGTAGTGAGCGTTCCGATACAAAGCTGTCAATTTGAGATTTTATCTCATCAAAACTGAAATTATCCTTGATCAGTCCAAACAGTCGCTCCGCCGTCATGACCATGACCCCGGCAACCGCCTTGGTATCGATCACATGGATATTTTTCTCCGGGGATTCCGACAGGACTATCTCTCTTGCCTGTAATGCCGAGTTGTATGTGCCGGATAGTTTTGAGGTAATGCATACCGCAAAGGTATTTTCCGCACGGCGAAAAGCTTTTGCCCATGCCTCCGGTGAGGGGCAGGACGAACCAACACTCCCCTTTGTTTCACTAAGTTCGGTGAGCATGTCCTGCACGTCCATTGTCACATCGTCGATATATTCGTAATCGCCTATTCTTAATGTCAGCGGTACAACATCAAATCCGATATCGGAATAGCTGAAGCTATCGCTAAGCAGGTCACTTGAACTGTCGGTCACCACCTGAAATTTCATAAAAATGTCCCTTGTTGTTAAAAAGGTTAACCCTCAAGTAATAGCGCAAGGCGTTCTCTTGCCTTCTTGTTCGCCTCTTCAACCATCATGTCCTTGACCTTCATGAGTCGGGTTAGGTTACCGCGCTCATTCTCGTCCAATTTCATGGTTATATAGCGAATGGTCTCGATATATCTCGGTATAGTAACATATTCCAGTGCGTTGACGCGTCGACGGGTTTTTTCAATCTCAATGGAGAGCAGTTCCACCGCCTTTTCCATCTCGGCAAGACGCAACATATCCTCCATAATCTCGGACAGGGAGTAGACGGCGTCATCCAGCTCGCCGGAGGTATTGGCAAAGCCGTAGGGATAAATTTCTTTGGAGCTGTCACTCTTCATCTTTATCTCGTAGAGCGGTACATCCACCGACATTATGTTGGCGTAGCTAACGCTGAGACTGATGCTCTGTTTTGGGTATAACAACGACTGCTCCAAGCTTTCGGGGCTCATGTTGCCGGATGCCGACGCAAAGCCGGCCGATGATCGCTCGAGGGCGGCCTCAACCTTTTTGCGAAGCTCTTTATTCTGGCGCACGATCTCTAAAAATCGTTTCATCAGCTCGTCGCGCTTGTCTTTTAGAAGTTTATGTCCTCTGGAGGCTGTCTTGAGACTACCTTTAAGGCGGGACAGCTCCATACGGGTTGGGTTAACATTAAGTCGTGCCACTTATATGACCGTTCCTTTCTGTTTTTATCCTTTATAGCAACCGAGCTTTATTCATCAAAAACATCTGCGAACAAAAACCGTGGTTATATATTACTTTGTACAACAAATATCGGCAAGGTTGCTATAGTCATTTTACACTATACAGGTTCGACCTAATCTTCCAGTGTGGTTTTGGGGTAGTACTTCTCGATAAACTCCGGCTTAATACGTTTGAGCTCGTTTTTCGGAAGTATTGTTAGCAATTTCCAGCCAATCTCCAATGTCTCTTCGATACTGCGGTTGACATCGTATCCCTGACTGACATACATCTTTTCAAACTCGTCCGCGAACTTTGCAAACTTTTTATCCACATCGGTCAATGCCGCCTCACCCAGAATGGTCATCAGCTCTTTCGCGTCCTTACCTCTTGCATAGGCGGAGAAAAGCTGATTCATGGTGTTAGCATGATCCTCACGAGTTTTACCCTCGCCGATACCCTTGTCTTTAAGACGGGAAAGTGACGGCAGAACATCGATAGGAGGCTTTAAACCCTTGCGATAAAGATCACGAGAAATTATTATCTGACCCTCGGTAATGTATCCGGTAAGGTCGGGGATGGGGTGAGTTTTGTCATCCTCCGGCATGGAGAGAATCGGTATCATGGTTATAGATCCCTCTTTACCGATAAGTCGACCTGCACGCTCATACATAGTTGCAAGGTCGGTATAGAGATAACCGGGATATCCACGACGACCCGGAACCTCTTTACGTGCGGCGGAAACCTCACGCAGAGCCTCTGCGTAGTTGGTGATGTCGGTTATGATAACAAGGACGTGCATATCCTTTTCAAATGCGAGATACTCCGCGGCGGTAAGCGCCATACGCGGGGTTGAGATACGCTCAATGGCGGGGTCGTTCGCGAGGTTTAAAAACAGGACTGCACGGGAGAGTGCACCGGTCTTTGCAAAGTCCTCCACAAAGAAGTCCGCCTCCTCAAAGGTGATACCCACTGCGGCAAAGACAACCGCAAAGTTGCCGTCGTCGCCGAGCACCTTTGCCTGACGTGCAATCTGCGCCGCAAGCTGTGCATGGGGCAGACCACTACCGGAAAAGATGGGTAGCTTTTGTCCACGAACAAGGGTATTAAGCCCGTCAATAGCGGAAATACCGGTCTGAATAAACTGATTAGGATAGTCACGAGCGGCAGGGTTCATAGGCTGACCGTTGATATCCATGCGTTTTTCCGGCAGGATTGCAGGACCGTTGTCCTTCGGGTTGCCAAGACCGTCAAAGACACGGCCGAGCATGTCACCCGACACGCCGAGCTCCAATCCGTGACCTAAAAATCTAACCTTGGAGTCCTTAAGGTTGATGCCGGCACTGCTGTCAAACAACTGTACCAATGCGTCACTGCCCTCAATCTCCAGAACGCGACAACGACGAATTTCACCGTTTTGAAGTTCAATCTCACCCAGCTCGCCATAGGTCACATCCTCGACGCCGCTGACCAGCATAAGAGGGCCGGCAACCTCACCGATGGTACGATATTCTCTCATCATAGTTCTGTTATTCCTTTCCGGCTTTTTCGATTAGTGCTTCAATTTCTGATATAAATCCTTCTGTTATGGATTTGAACTCGGCGGCATGTTCCTCCTCGCCGATGTCCTTAGCGCGTCCGATTCTGTCACGTGACGGCACCGAGATGATTTCATCGATACCCACTCCGGCAGATATTGCCTTTCTCGCCACAACATCAAAGGCAAGTATGGTTGCGATAAGTGCCGCCTGTTTTTCACTGGAGGCATATGCGTCAGTATCGGAAAATGCATTTTGTTGCAGGAAGTCCTCGCGGAGCATCCTTGCAACCTCCATGGTCAGACGGTCATCGTGGGAAAGGCTGTCCATACCGACCAACTTGACTATCTCGTTTAGCTCGCTCTCCTGTTGGAGTATGCGCATGGTGGTTATGCGGTTGTCTGTGTACTGCTCACCGATACGGTTTTCATAGTAGGGGGTGAGGCGGTCGACATACAGTGAATAGCTGTTAAGCCAGTTGATGGCAGGGAAGTGACGTGCATATGCAAGCGATGCATCCAGTCCCCAGAACACCTTAACGATACGAAGTGTTGCCTGGCTGACCGGCTCGGAAATGTCACCACCGGGAGGGGAAACAGCACCGATTGCAGAGAGGGAACCCTCACGCTCATCACTGCCTGCGCAGACGATACGACCGGCGCGCTCATAGAACTGGGCAAGTCGGCTGGTGAGGTATGCGGGATAACCCTCTTCACCCGGCATCTCTTCGAGACGACCACTCATCTCACGAAGTGCTTCCGCCCAACGGCTGGTACTGTCGGCGATGATAGCCACGTCAAAGCCCATGTCGCGGAAATATTCGGCTATTGTAATACCTGTATAAACGCTCGCCTCACGAGCCGCAACCGGCATGTCAGAGGTGTTCGCGATAAGAACGGTACGTTTCATAAGGCTTTCGCCGGAACGTGGGTCTTTTAGTTCGGGGAACTCACGAAGAACGTCTGTCATTTCGTTTCCGCGCTCACCACAACCAACGTAAATAACGATATCCACGTCGCTCCATTTAGCGAGCTGGTGCTGAACGACGGTTTTACCGCTTCCGAACGGACCCGGAACTGCCGCCGTGCCACCTTTCGCGATGGGGAACAACATATCAACGTTACGTTGACCCGTAATCATTGGAATGTTCGGAGGTTGTTTTGAAACATAAGGACGCTCACGGCGCACAGGCCATTTTTGCATCATGGTTATATCTACCGTCTCGCCGTTTTCTTTTTCGACAACGGCAACAGCGTCTACCACGGTGTAAGAGCCGCTCTTGATTGATTTAATTTTACCGCTGACACCGTGAGGAATCATTATTCTGTGAAGCACAGACGGTGTCTCCGGCACACTGCCTATGATGTCGCCGTGTACAACACTCTCGCCAACTTTTACACTGGCACTGAATTCCCATTTTTTTGTTCTCGAAAGGCTGTCAACTTCGATACCGCGCGAGAGGTTTGTGCCGACTTTTCGTGCAATCTCCTCGAGCGGACGCTGAATACCGTCATAAATGTTCTCAATCATGCCGGGGCCGAGCTCGACAGACAAAGGAGCGCCTGTCGTCTCAACGACATCTCCGGGTCCGAGACCTGCGGTCTCCTCGTAGACCTGTATTGAGGCGGCATCTCCTCTCATCTCGATAATTTCGCCGATAATGCGGTCTTTGCCGACGTGAACAACGTCGAACATATTAGCATGTGAAAGACCGTCTGCGACTACGAGAGGACCCGCGACCTTGACGATTGTTCCGTTACTCATATTTGATATCTCCTTATTTTAATATGTCGGCGCCGACAGCTTTTTCG
>CAYJMO010000067.1:0-277 GCA_964371365.1 uncultured Oscillospiraceae bacterium | reverse complement strand
TAATCCTCGAGCTCCTCTTTTAGCAGCTCCGCGAGCGGTTCTGTGATATAAATCACGGCGGTGTTTTGCTTTGCGAGAGTATTGAGGTGGCTCTCTGCCTGTTCCTTTTCATCGGCATAACATACCGTAAGGCCGAGCGCTTTAAATCCTATGACCGTCTCGCGGTCACCTATCACAGCGGCATTATACATATGTTTCCCTCAATCTTTCCGTCATTTTTTCGGGTGCAAGTCCAACTTTGAGTCCCGCAAAAATCGTGCGAAGTACGACAAGTTCG
>CAYJMO010000066.1:0-11260 GCA_964371365.1 uncultured Oscillospiraceae bacterium | reverse complement strand
ATAGAAAATAATCATGAAGCTATAATTGATAAAGAAACTTTTTATGCAGTAAATACGAAATATTCGAATAAAAACAAAAAATCAAGAACGCATAAACATAAATCAACATCGACATTAAATATTAAATGAAAAGATAAATAACTTGATAAACAAGGAAACGGCAGATGCTGCTTTTCTAACTTTCTTTTCGCAATTCGATAATATTTCGAAAATATCAGAAGAAATAATGCTAAAATTAATTGATGAAGTTATTGTATTAAACTCAACCAATATCCAAATCAAGTGGGCATATAAAGATCCATTTGGCGCATAATCAAAACCCGATAAATCATCTTAAGTATGGTGGTTTATCGGGTTTTCTTATTTGTTCCAAATATTTTTTTTACGACGACAGGGTGATCCGACACTGTGGTGTCGCAATTTCTGCTCGGCAATCCTCAATCGTTCTTCGGGGTTGAATGACTATTGCTTTATATCTTAATATTGATGTCATTCATCTGTGCATACTCTTTCAGACTTTGCGGGATTTCACCTTTTGTAACTATATAGTCGACCTCCGAGAGCTCGCAGTAGGTCATCAATGCGGTTTTCATGTATTTGCTCATGTCGGCGAGTAGAAAAATTTCCTCACTGTTTTTGATCGCCGATTTTTTGATGGAGCTCTCGAGTGGCGATGAGTTGGTCACGCCACGTTTTTCTGAAAAGCCGGTCGTCGCCATAAAGCTTTTTTTGATATTAAATGTCTCAAGAAAGTCAGCGCCGTTCGAGCCGACGAAGGACAATGTGTCACGTAAAAACTCACCCGGAAGCGAGATGATGCGTATGTTGGGGAATGGTATTGCTTTAATTATAAAATCGAGATTATAGGTCAACACCGTCACATTTTTACTGCCTAAAAAGTCGATTATGCCGACGGTGGTGGTGCCACTATCGACAAAAATAGTGTCACCATCCTCAATAAACTCGGCGGCTTGACGTGCAATATCAAGTTTATCGTCCTGACACGATATGGCGCGTTGAGCGTAGGTGCTGAAATTGTTGGGCGTGCCCTCATTCGGCACCGTAACACCACCGTAGATTTTTTTTATTCCTCCACCCTCAACAAGCACCTCAATGTCACGTCGGATAGTGTTTTTTGACACTCTGAAATGCTCGCAGAGCTCATCAATCGACACAGTTTTGTGCTGATTGATGTACTCCTCGATCAATGAAATTCTTTTAACCTTCATTTATATAGTTCCATCCCAGGTTGATACCTTTGAGCTCTTGGCCTCGACCTCGTCGAACCAATGGGTTGTGACTACCTTCGTCTCGGTAAAAAATCTAAATCCGTCGGAGCCGAGGCAGTGTAGGTCGCCGAAAAAGCTGTCCTTATGGCCGCTGAACGGGAACATGCCTACCGGCACCGGTATGCCGACATTTATGCCGACCATACCGCCATCGGTTCGGTTTGCAAACTCACGAGAATAATAACCGCTTTGTGTATATATCACACTTCCGTTGGCAAAACGATTCCTGTTCATCAACGTGATACCCTCCTCAAAGTTGCGTACTCGCTTGATACAGAGAACAGGGCCGAATATCTCACAATCGCCGACACTCATCTCGTCGGTTACATGGTCAAGAATGGTCGGTCCCATATAAAAACCGTTTTCATAGCCCTCAACCGTGACATTCCTGCCGTCCAGCACGAGCGTTGCGCCCTCCTCAATACCTTTTTCTATCCAGCTTACCACGCTCTTGCGGTGACTCTCATTTACAACGGGTCCGAGAGTGCTCTGCTTGTCGTATGCCACACCGATCTTTAGCTGTGAGGCGAGATTTTTCAGCTCGTTTACAAGCTCGTCAGCAATATCCTCCTGAACCACTGCGACCGGAAGAGCCATACAACGCTCACCGGCACAGCCGAATGCCGCATTTATTATGCCTGCCGCAGTTCTTTTTATTGCCGCATCATTTAAAACAAGTGCATGATTTTTCGCCTCACAAAGTGCCTGTACACGTTTACCGTGTGCCGCCGCAACGGAATAAATATGTTTGCCGACATTGGTGGAGCCTACAAATGTAATACCCTTTACATCGGGGTGGGTGAGGAATATCTCTGCCTCGACACGAGAACAGGTGACTACATTGACAACTCCGTCCGGCAGACCGGCCTCTTTGTAGAGCTCGGCTATGCGTAGTGTCGTCCTCGGTGTGAACGACGCCGCTTTTAACACTATGGTGTTACCACAGGCGATACACATCGGTGTCATCCATCCCATTGGAATCATGGCAGGGAAGTTGAACGGTACAATACCGGCAAATACTCCGATCGCCTCACGATAGAGCACCGTGTCATAGCCGGACGAGGCGTTCATCATGCTCTCACCCTTAAGATTTGTCGTCGCTGTGATTGCAAGCTCGGTGCCCTCGATAGCTTTGAGCACATCGCCCATTGCCTCGTTCCAGACCTTTCCGTGCTCACGCGCGACGAGGTCGGTCAGCTCGTCGATGTTTTTATATAGCAGGTCTCGCAACTTATACAAAATCTGGACACGCTTTGTTACGGGGGTCTGTGACCATGCCGGATATGCCGCCTTTGCCGCGGCAATTGCGCCCTCCACCTCTTCGGCGGTACAACTTGGCACCGATGCGACCTTTTCGCCGGTGCTGGGGTTGAATGCATCGGTAAACTTTGAGGTTTTAGATTCTATCATTTCACCGTTTACGAAATATTTTAATGTTTCCATACCAATTATACCTTTCTATACAATTTCAGATAGTTTTACAGGACGATTTTCCTCGACGGATTTTTTCGCGGCAAGACCTATCAACACCGCCTGCAGACCGTCCTCTTGATTAACCGACACCTCCGTATCATTTACAACACAGTCTACAAACATGGTTATCTCAAGCGCATATGCCTGCATGTACCTCTCCAAAAAGAAGAACAGTGGCTTGGGTGCATTCTCGCCGTCCTTGGTCATGGATTTTATTAATGCGGGTGTCTCATTTTCAATGCTCGCCATTCCACCGCTTCCGAAAACTTCGGCGCGCTGGTCATAGCCATATACCGCCTTTCGTGAGTTGTCAATGACGGCAAGTGCGCCGTTCGAGAGTTTCATGGTGATGATGGCGGTGTCGACATCTCCCTGCTCGCCTATCTCGGGATCGACGAGCACGGCGGAGTTGACATAGACCTCTTCAACCTCTGCGCCGGAGAGGTAGCGCACCATGTCAAAATCATGTATGGTCATGTCGAGGAACATTCCGCCCGACACTGAAATATATGCCGGGTTTGGCGGTTCCGGATCACGGGAGGTTATCTTGATAATATGGACATCACCGACCTCTTTCGATGCGACCTTTTCTCTAAGAGCCATAAAGTTACGATCGAAACGACGGTTAAACCCAACCTGATATTTGAGATTCTTGTCTTCAAGTGCCGCTTTGACCATGTTAATTTTATCAATGTCGTGGTCTATCGGTTTTTCACAAAATACATGTTTGCCGGCATTTATCGCCTCGATAGAGATGGGGGAATGGGTATCTGTCGAGGAGCAGATAAGCACCGCATCAATTGAGCTGTCCTCAATAATACACTTATGATCCTTATAGCAGTTTTCAATGCCCATCGATTTCGCCCACGCCTCGGTCTCGGGGGTCAAAAACGGGTCAGCGATTGCGGTGACCTTTGCGTTCTTTACATAGTTTGAGATGCTCTCGGCGTGGACCTTTCCTATCCTGCCGGCGCCTATTATTCCGATGTTTAGCATATGTTATTCTCCTTTATATACTCCATTGCTTTTAATGCATATTCATATGGGTTTGCAACCGCAGGGTCCTGTTCTGCTTCCACCACAAACCAACCGTCATATCCTGATTCGACGAGGAGTTTAAACAGTGGTGAAAAGTCGATGCATCCGTCACCCGGGACGGTGAAAGTGCCACCTCGAACCCCCTGCAAAAAGCTGAGTTTTTCCTTTCTAACCTTTTTCACCTGTTCCGGGCGGATGTCCTTGAGATGCACATGTTTTATGCGTCCGTGATGTTTTTTCAGCACCGACATGGGATCGACATCGGCATAGGCGAGGTGACCTGTATCATACAATAGTGAAAGTAGCGCAGGGTCGGTGCCGGACATCAGCCTGTCAATCTCCTCTTCAGTCTGTACCACCGTACCCATATGATGATGAAAGGTGAGTGATATGCCATACTCAAGGGCAATACTTCCAAGACGATTGAGACCCTCACAGAGCAGTTTCCACTCCTCGTCGTTCATAACATATTTTTCAAATAGCACCGCCTTATCCGTGCCCTGAATACTGTAGCTTTGCTCCGAAACGCCGACCACCTTTGCACCCATTTCTCTCATAAACTCAAGTGTTGCACGGAAATCCTTCTCGTTCTCTTCAAATGATTTTGTGATTAAAAAGGTGGAATGCCATCTGTTGCAGATCTGTAATCCTCGCAGGGACAGCGCTTTTTTCAAAACTGCCGTGTCGGTCGGGTATTTGTTGCCGACCTCACAGCCGGAATATCCCGCGAGCGCCATCTCGCTGACACACTGTTCAAACGTGTTCTCCCCACCGAGGTCCGGCAGGTCATCATTTGTCCATGCAATCGGGGCAATCCCAAGCTTTATATCATTTTTCATCAATATATCCTCGCTTTTTTCAACGCTTTTTGTTTTTTATCGTATGCCGTTCTTACACTTTCACGTTTTGACATCGACGCAAGTCCCGTGTTCCAGAACGCACCATAGCCGTCGGTCATCGTTTTCGGCAGAACCTTTATGTCTATCAGGGTCGAAACAGTTTGTTTCTTGCTGTCGATTATGGCTGCCTTTAGCTCCTCCATAGTGCGCACCGAATAGGTTTTCACCCCATACCCCTCGGCGGATTTCGCATAGTCGATATTCATAAGAGGACCATTCAGACCACTTTCATCGCGATAACGCAGTTCTGTCGCGAGTGATCCGATACCACTGCTCATCTGGAGGTTGTTTATACATCCAAAACTACTGTTGTCAAAGAGCAGGACATTTATCTTGGCGTTCTCCTGCAGTGCGGTGATTAGCTCCGAGTGTAGCATCTGATAGCTGCCATCGCCGAGCATGGCGTAGCTTTCCTTATCCGGTTCGGCAAATTTTGTTCCGAGTGCCGAGGCTATCTCGTATCCCATGCAGGAATATCCATACTCCATATGGTAGCTATCACGGCTGTCGGTTGTCCACATCCTTTGCAGACAGCCGGGTAGACTTCCCGATGCACCGGTTATTATAGCATCGTCGTCGATAAGCTCACGTATTGCACAAATCGCCTCCGTTTGGGTGAGTGCTGTGCCCATCATCTCGACAAATTCCGGTATAGAGCGCTCATCACGTGCCGCCACAAGGGGCTCAAAACCCTCGCCGTAGCTGTAGTTTGCAAGGCGTTTCATCTCGATCGACCAGTCCGCCTTTGCCTTATCAAATTCATCGGTATAGGAGGATTTATATCCGAGTTTTTCCAGCGCCTCACCGAGTTGACAGAGCACCGCCTTTGCATCTCCGACCGCGGTCAGGGCATCTAATTTATATGCATGATATCGACTGGCATTTATTGAGCCTATCGTTACACCTTGCGCAAAAAGACTTTTTGAAGCGGTGGTGAAATCGCTCATTCTGCTCCCGACCGAGAGAATAAAGTCGGCGTTTGGTGCGACCGAGTTCGCCGCCGAGTTGCCGGTCACACCGACACCGCCGAGATTGTAGCGAGAGGAGGAAGGGCAAGCGGATTTGCCTGCCTGGGTTTCACCGAAAGGTATGTTGAATTTTTCACAAAATTCGAGCAATTGCTGTCCTGCCTCGGAATATCGAACACCGCGGCCACATATGATAAAAGGCTTTTTTGAGCTTGCAATCGCCGAGGCAATCGCCTCAATTTCGCGCATATCGGCAAGCGGGCGGGTAATTCGATGTACACGTTTTTGGAAAAAATAATCGGGGAACTCAAAGTTCTCTCCCTGTACATCCTGACAAAGGGCGATGCAGACCGCACCGGTGTCGGTCGGATCGGTGAGCACTCTCATGGCATTTATAAGCGCCGGCATGAGTTGCTCCGCACGATTGACACGATCCCAATATTTTGTCACCGGTTTGAATGCGTCGTTGGTGGTTATGCCAAGGTTATAACTCTGCTCAACCTGTTGGAGAACCGGGTCGGGCTGACGGGTAGCATAGCTATCACCCGGAAAGAGTAATAGCGGTATGTTGTTAACGGTGGCACAGGCGGCGGCGGTGACCATATTCGCCGCGCCCGGTCCGATTGAAGACGCACAAGGGATAATTTTTTTGCGGTTGTTTTGTTTGGCAAAGGCGGCGGCGACATGCGCCATCCCCTGCTCATTCTTGCCCTGATAGACCTTGAGATTGCAGTCCTCCGCCTGGAGTGCCTCGCCGAGACCGACGACTATGCCGTGGCCGAAAAGGGTGAATACTCCCTCCACAAATCGATTTTCCGTGCCGTCGACACTCACATATTGGTTTTCTAAAAACTTAACTATCGCCTGTCCTACCGTCATCTTTATAGTGTTCATACTAATGATTGTACCTTTCTTATTGTATTATATTGTTATCCTCTTGCTATCATCTCACCGTGTTTTTCTTTACTTTCCTTTATAAAGGACTGTATCGCCTCAATACTCGGCATGTCGGCACTGCAACCGTGACTTCGCACCAGCATGGAGGCGGAGGCACTTCCGAGTTCGAGACAATCAAGGACGTCCCATCCCTCCATGATGCCGTACAAGAACGCGGAGGCATAACCGTCTCCACCGCCGAACGACTTGAGCGCCTCTACCGGGAACGGCTTAATACTGAAGTTCTCGCCATTTTGCACATATGCGGTCGAGCCTTTTTTTCCATGCTTTATCACAACGATCTTTGCGGAGTGTGAGAACCAAAGTTTTGCCGTCTCCTCGTCGGACAAACCCTGTGATATTAACGCCGCTGTGAGCTCGTACTCCTCCTTTGAGCCGAGGATAATGTCTGATTCCCTCGCAACGGTGGCGTAGTAGATAGCGATCTCGTCATTGTTCGTCCAGTTATATGCACGGTAGTCTATGTCGAAAATTATCGGCGTTTTTGTCTTTTTAGCAAGCATCATCGCCTTAAGTGTCGCCTCACGGGACGGACTTTGACAAAGCGCCGTCCCGGAGATGAGAAGGCATTTGGACGAGGCGATATACTCCTCATCGATGTCCTCACTGGACAACGCAAGATCAGCAGCCATGTTACGATACATCAGAATACTACTCTCCTCGGGGCTCAATATCTCGGTAAAGGTCAACCCTATCTTCTCACCGTTTTTAGCACGAGATATGCGGGAGGTGTCTATCCCCTCATCTTCAAAATATTCGGTTACATAGTCGCCAAATCGATCGTCCGATACCTTGGCGATAAAGCCGCATTTCTTTTGAAGTCGTGACAATCCAACCGCTATGTTTGCAGGGGAGCCGCCTACATATTTGCGGAACTTTGAACTCTGTGAAAGTGTCTGAAAATAGTCAATTGGGTTAAAATCTATCGCTACTCGCCCTATCAGAATGATGTCGAGCGGTCGAGTGTTGTCGAAAGTTATCATTTTTTGCCCTCCAAAAGCCATGTGTATCGTTCATCGTCGATCCTGTCGGTCCAAGGGTTGCCGTCAAGGTGTCTTATCATCCAACAGGTGTACATCTTATAGCAAGGTGCGGCAACCTGTGGGTGGGTTACACCGCCCGGTATGGCGCTGAAGCTACCGTGTGTTATTTTATAAACGTTGTCGCCGACGAAACTTGCACCAAAGCCCTCCGGTCGATCAAATTTAAAATAATACACCTCGGGTTGGGGATGGTGGTGTGGTATAAAGCTGGACCAGCTACCCTCGTCATTGAAGATTTCCCCCATCACCATGTTGGAGTAGGGTGCGGTGTTATAGTCAAAGAAGGTGCTGACCGTCCGTGTAGCCTTGCCTCCAAACAGTCCCTCACCGCTCACAAAATATGTAATGTTGTCCTCTCCATACATCTTCGCTGGGAAATTGGCAATGTTATGGGTAGATTGAACCAAAACTTCACAATCCTCAATAGATTTGATAGCTATTTCAGTATTGCAAGGGGTGTGCAAACACCATGCGGTTTCGACGGTGAGCTGTGTCCTTGTCCTCCTCTCGACCTTACCGTCATAGCAGAATTCCACCGTACCATTCAGCAAAAGAACAGCAGTTTCTTCACCGCTTTTAAAGATGTCAAGAGTTTCGCCCTTGGACATTTTTTTAACAAATATGTCCATCAACATGTCGGAATATTCGCCGCTGTAGTATGTGAGGGAACATTTCCCATCCTTGTCAAACTTTGGATAACCAAATTCTTTTTGCATTTATCCCCTTTCAATATGTGATGTTATGAGTAAGTTTTGGTGTTGTTTGATGTAAGTTTACCATAACATAGCTATGAAGTCAAGGGGTTTTACTAAAATTCCCTGTAATAAAAACACGAAATTTTTGTCCTCTTTTTTACCGACCAAGGGCTCATTATTGACCTTTCCCCTGCCCTATGGTATAATTTAAAAGCCTACTGAATAACTCGTTATTCAATACAAACGCTAAGCGTTTGTTGTAAAATTGGCTAAAAGAGCCAATTTTACGGCTTTAATTGATGCTATCTGCTGAATTTTCGCTTTAGGCGAAAATCGAAGTGCAAGGGTTTTGTTTGAATATTGGGAAAACCCTTGCACTTCGACAACTTAAAAATAGCTTTTTATAGCTTGGTTAAGCTATTTTTAAGTTGTTCAGCAGGCATTAATTTAAAAGCCTACTTAACAACAAGCTGTCAAGTAGACTTTAAATTGGAAATTAAACTGTTACGGAATAAATTAAAGACAAAGGAGATAAGATGAAACCATTATCCACATCCAATGCACCGGGCGCAATCGGTCCCTATTCACAGGCATACGAGGTAGGCAACATGGTCTACACGTCGGGACAAATCCCTATTGACCCTCAAACCGGCAATATACCCTCGACCATAAAAGAGCAGACAAAACAGAGTTGCGAAAATGTTGCCGCAATACTAAAAGCGGCCGGCGTTGACTTCAATCACGTATTTAAAACTACCTGTTTTTTGGCCGACATGTCAGATTTCGCCGCATTTAATGAAGTGTACGCAGAATATTTTATCTCAAAACCTGCAAGAAGCTGTGTTGCGGTTAAAGAACTCCCCAAAGGCGTTTTGTGTGAGATAGAGGCGATAGCGGTTAAAGATTAAAAACACTCTTCTTTTCAAGGGTATTTAAGCCTTGCTCAGCCTCTCTCTGAGCGGTAAAATCTGCGATGGAGTCACCGAGAGTTCGTCCACCTCGACGGAGGCGAAAAATTCGGTCATCTCTTTATCGGCGGCAAGCTCGCCACAAATACCTACCCATATCCCCTGCTTGTGTGCACTGCTACAGGTCATTGCGATCAGTCTTTTCACCGCCTCGTGATGATCGTCACAGAACTCTGATATGCTCTCGTTTTGACGGTCGGTAGCGAGGGTGTACTGTATCAGATCGTTTGTACCGATGCTGAAAAAATCCACCTCTCTTGCCAACAGATCGCTGATAACCGCCGCCGCCGGAGTTTCTATCATTATTCCTATCGGGAGGTATTCGTCGATTTTATACCCTTCGGTCAGCAACTCCGCCTTGACCTGCGCTATAATGCTCTTCGCGTCCTTGACCTCTTTTAGCGATGTGATCATCGGGAGCATTATGCTGATGTTGCCATGTGCCGAGGCTCTGTAAAGCGCCCTTAACTGTGCTTTGAACACCTCCGGTCGTGTCAGGCATATCCTTATTGCCCTCATGCCCATAGCCGGATTTTCCTCCGACGGAAGATTAAAATAGCTCGCCTGCTTGTCCGCACCAATATCCAATGTGCGTATAATCACCGGTCGACCCTGCATACCCTCTGCAACCTTTTTGTAGGCATTGTACTGCACCTCTTCGCTCGGGTAGTCGTCGCTTTCGAGATACAAGAACTCGCTTCTAAAAAGACCTATTCCCTCGGCGTCGTTGTGCAAAACAGCCTCGACATCGTTGGGCGATCCTATGTTGGCATACAGTTTCACGAGTTTGCCACCCTTTGTGACAGTTTTCCTGCCACGAAAAGCGTCTAAGCGTTTGGTGTTGTCGTTTTCTATTTTCTGTCGCTCCTTATACTGCATCAATGTTGCATCGTCCGGCTCGACAATTAAATCGCCGGTGCTACCGTCAAGGGCGATAAGTTTCCCGTCTAATTCCTGCGAGAGGTTGTCCTTCAACCCTATTACTGCCGGAATCCCCAATGTGCGTGCAAAAATAGCGGTGTGCGAGTTTTTACTGCCGTAACAGGTGACGAGTGCGAGCGCCTTATCACGGTCGAACTGTGCGGTCTCACTCGGGGTGAAATCAAGGCCGGCATAGACGCACGGCTCGTCCAGTTCCTCGGCACGACTTTGAGTGCCGGTTAATATCTCTATAACACGAATAGACACATCCTTGACATCGGCGGCACGCTCACGCATATACTCGTCCTCCATGTCGGAAAACATGGCCGCAAACTGCTGTGCAGTCTTGCTAACCGCATATTCGGCACACACTTTTTCTTCCTTGATTGTGTCTTTGACTGTATCGCAGTAGTCCAGATCTTCCAGCATCATCTGATGAATTTCAAAGAGTAACGAGTTTTGTTTGCCGAGAGTGTTTGCCGTCTTGACTGCGAGCTCACCGAGCTGTGTCACTGCAAGTGCTCTACTGCTCTCGAAGCGTCGAACCTCGCCCTCAATATCCTCCGAGTATTGCAAGGGAAAATCTATAACTCTCTCTTTTGGGAAATGCAATCGACCGATCGCAACACCGGGTGATACACCTATTCCTTTTAATTCTATCATAGAGGGCTCGTCCTTTCTTAACCATTAAAATGTTGTAAGAGTATATTTTCCGCCTCGACATTCCATAATCCGTTGTGTTTTATTACGCTTTCATTTAATTTTGCGTATAGCGGATCGGTTTTCCCAAGCTCTTCAAATTCAGTGAGAGCGACGAGCGGCATATCAAACTGAGTGTATCCGAGAATTTTGCCGGCGCGAATGTTCGGCAGTTCTGCGGTCACGTCCGCCATAGCGCTAAGTCCACAGATATGACTTACCATCACGGAGGGTCGAATCTTCCCTTTTGACGAGAGTTCAAGTGCCTCTTTAAGGTCGTCGGTGTTGCCGCCGGTGCTACCAAGGAGAT
>CAYJMO010000065.1:0-11640 GCA_964371365.1 uncultured Oscillospiraceae bacterium | reverse complement strand
CGCCGCGCATGTCACCGAATTTGACATTTTAAGGGATTTACAGGTTTTTTTGACACTCTGAACAGACCATGTTTTAGGTCTGTTCAGCTTTCTTTAGCTTTAACAGTGGGATGGTGGCTGCAAACAATAAAGACAGTATGATCATCACCAAGCCGATATCTGCTCTGTCTGCGATGAAACCGAGTGCAGGTGCAAAAATTATCAAGAAAAGAGATTTTAACTGTGCCGAGACGCTGATAACGGTTGCTCTATTCGATTTATCAATGTTATTACCGATTTCATCGACAAACATCGGTTTTCTAACACTATGTAAAATAAAGATCAGAGCATATATAGCACATACCGCTAAGTATTGATGCGAAAAAAATGCAAGCAAACCACAGCAAATCGTGTAGGCTATATGAATTAACAGCAGGCAGGTTGAACTTGCTTTTTCCCCTTTCAAAACATATGAATTTTTTGAAAAATATGATCCCAACAGATTGAGTGTGCAATATACCAATCCCAAAAACACCTTAAGATTATCGTCGGCAGAAAGAGATGAGATAAAGGAAATTCCACTGCCAATGATAACGATTTCTAAAATAGGTTGTATTAAATCTTTAATATAGGAAAATCCGCCTTCCGCAATTCCCTCCTCGATTAAGATATTTCTGAGTTTTTTGTTTGTACAGAAACTTAGGGCGATATTTTTTACCATATCTTTCAAAGAGGTGCCGTGATTCTTGTCGGAGTAATCTAAAAATTTTGGATAGCTCATAACCAACATCGTATCAATACAATATGGTACGACCGAAAATAGGAAGATGTAGCTGTCAGTAGGCGCGATAAGTATCAATGTTATTCCTATCAAGCTACTGACCGCACTTCCAATCAAGGAAAAGGATCGGGTTCTTCCGAATACAAAGGTCTTTTCACCCTGCCAGTTTTTTGAGTCGAGGTAGGTGTAAATCATTGCCTTATGTGTTCCCGACCTAAAAGCTTCACCCAAACCTAAGAAAATCATTCCGAAGATCGCGTTGGTAATGGAATCGGTGAAAAAGAAGATCAAAATGGAGATTATATAAAATCCAAAGCAGAGATACAACTCTTTCTTTCTGCCGAAGAAGTCGGCTATAATACCGGAGGGGATTTCAAACAAGTTTACGATGACCTCTCTTGCGGCTATCAATATACCGATCTGAAAAAGAGATATATTATTGCTCATTAAATAAATAATCAGAAAGGGCTCGAAAAACTTCAAATTTTTTAAAAAGCCGTATGCACAAAATTTCTTTATCTGAAAATCTTTTAAAATGTTTAAACGCAGTTCACTATTCATAGTTCTCCCGTCAACTCTTTGATTTTTTTCTTTGCCTCAAGCAGAATTTCTTCTCCTTTTTCAGTTATGGAGTAATATTTGCGCACCTTTCCCTCGTGATTTCGACTCTCGACAATTAAATGCCCCGACTTCGCAAGGTTGTGAAATATCGGATAAAGAGTTCCCGGACTTATATCATACCCGTGGTGGCTTAATTCCTCTATCATAAATGAGCCGAAAACAGGTTCCTGTTTCGCATGATGTAGGATGTGAATCTGAATGAACCCTAAAAACAACCTTCTTAATACCTGATCTTCCATAATAATGTTTATTCCTTATATTTAGTAGCTTTGTAACATTATAACGAAATACGTTATCGTGTTTCGTTATAATGGTATCATAATTTTACTGTCCTGTCAACATCTGTTTTTTAGGACAAAAGGACTGTAGATTTGCAAAAATCATTAAAACGTAGTATAATTTTCTTGTCAGTAAAATTGTGGAGGAAAGATAATGGAATTTTCACCGAACAACCCTGATTTATTTGTTCTTGTGGCGTTAGTGATCATTTTCGTGATTGCGCAGTCGATATTTTTTACCGTAAGGGCATGGCGCAGAGGGAAAAGCCTCGGCATTTCGACCGACACCATGAGACGAGCCGTTGCCTCCAGTGCGGTGTTTAGTATTGCACCGGCACTTTCCATACTTCTCGGCATATTTTCGTTGTCAAAATTTTTAGGGTTTGCACTTCCTTGGCTTCGTCTTTCGGTGATAGGAGCCATTACCTACGAACTGCCTGCAGCCTCGGCTGCCGCCGCCGCAACAGGTACAAGCATGAGTGAAACGGTCACCGACCCCTCGGTGTTTGCGGTTATAGCGTGGGTTATGACGCTCGGAATTATTCCCAGCCTTGTTCTGGTGCCTATCTTTGGCAAAAAAATCGAGAGCGGTATAATAAAGCTTAAAAATAAAGACAACCGCTGGGGAGGGATATTCATGGACGCTCTCTTCCTCGGGATGATATCGGCATTCCTCGGGATGATATTTGCCGATGTGGGCACGGGTCTTTCCGGCTGGATACCGGTTTTTGTAATGCTGTTTAGCTCCTTGTTAATGATTGTATGCGGTGTGTTTGTTAAAAAATATGAAATAAAATGGGTGAAGGATTTCGCCCTGCCCATCAGCATGATTGGTTCCATGCTTTTTGCCATACCGATAACGGCATTAGTCAATTCGGTCATAGTTTAAACGGAGGTAGTTTATGAAAAACAGATCTTATGAGGACTCGACACACCTTTATGGAAGAGTGTGGATGCTTTGTGCATTTTTGTTGATAATATCAGTTCCAATCTATATTTGTGTTAGGTACGACGCGTGGCCGCCGATAACCGCGGTGCTGTCGGGGCTTTTAGGGGTTGCACCTATCTTCTGGACCGTTGCCGTTATCGAGGTGATAACCTATGTTCCGATGCTCGGCGCAAGTGGTTCCTATCTCGGCTTTGTTACCGGTAACCTTACAAACTTGAAGTTGCCTGCCTCTCTCGGCGCGATGGATTCCGCGAAGGTCAAGCCGGGAACACCGGAGGGGGATGTCATCTCGACCATTGCAATAGGTGTGTCCTCTATAACCACAACCATAGTGTTAGCGATAGGGGTGCTTTTGCTCGCACAGCTTGAACCGCTCCTTCAATCACCGACATTAAAACCTGCATTTGAAAACATACTGCCCTCTCTCTTTGGTGGGCTTGCTGTCGTGTTTATTTCAAAGAATTGGAAGATTGCCATGGCACCTATGATATTTATGCTTGTTTTGTTTATTTCGGTGCCGTCTCTTGCCGGCTCGGTCTCGGTTTTTGTGCCGGTAGGCTCGTTGATAGCCCTTGCCGCCGCCAGAATAATGTATAAAAAAGGTGTGTTGTAAAAGCAGAGCAGTCGAAACATCATGGTTTTACCGCGTATTTGCGGTGAATACGGACAAAACATCGGAAAGGAATGAACATATTTATGTTGATAGCAGTTTTGGCAATAATTGCCGTATTTATTTTAGTATTGATTGTGAGGGCGTTGTTGTTTGTGCCGGTGAAAAGAGAGGAAGTGCAGACACAGGCCGTCACGGTCGACGAGAAAAAAGCGTGTGAAAATCTCAGAGATATGATAAGGTGTAGGACGGTTTTGGACGGTGAGCGTTATTCCGAGTTTGAAAAGTTCAGACGTCTTTTAACCGAAAGATATCCGAATATCGCCTCGAGCTGTGAGCGCAAGCGTTTTGATAAAACCGCCGTGCTCTATAGATGGAGAGGGGAGAGTGCCGAAAATCCCACCGTGCTCATGTCCCATTATGATGTGGTTCCGGCACAGCAGGAGTTGTGGTCGAGAGATGCATTCGCCGCCGAACTTGTCGACGGGGTTATATATGGACGTGGCACCCTTGATACCAAGGCGACGCTATGTTCTATTATGGAGGCGGCAGACAGGCTGATTTCAGAGGGGTTTGTGCCGAAAAACGACATCTATCTCGCCTTCTCGGGCGATGAGGAGATCGCCGGAGACGGTCAGCCCTGCGTTGTGGAGTATTTTAAGCAAAATTCTATAAAACCTGCGCTCGTGCTGGACGAGGGCGGTGCCGTTATGTCCGGTGTATTCCCGGGTGTTGTCGGCAAATCGACGCTGATCGGGATATCGGAAAAGGGGCAACTCAACGTTAATCTGACGGTGGAATCTAAGGGTGGGCACGCCTCCTCTCCACCGCGCAGAACGCCGGTCACCGATCTGGCGGCGGCGGTTATTTCGCTGCAAAAACATCCTTTCAAGCTAAGATTTAATCCCGCAACCCGCGCCATGTTCGACACCCTCGGGCGTCATTCAAGCTTTGGCTACAGGATTATCTTTGCAAATCTTTGGCTGTTTTCACCGGTGCTTGACCTTTTTGGTCGGATGTCGGGCGGTAGTTTAAATGCACTGTTGCGCACGAGCTGTGCTTTTACTGTAATGAGGGGCAGTGATGCAAACAATGTAATTCCCCCCAAGGCGTCGATAACCGCGAACCTTCGTATAATCAACGGTGAGACGGTCGAGTCCGCTATCGAACATCTTAAAAAACATGTCAGCAGGTATGATGTGAAGATTGATTTAATAGCCGGTGAAGATCCATGTAAAATTTCAAGCATAGATAATGAGGCATGGGATCGTGTGTGTGAAACGATAACTGACTGTTGGCCGAAATCAATCATCGCACCCTACCTGATGTATGCCGCCAGCGACTCAAGGCACTATGCTAAGATTAGCGATAATGTGTATAGATTTTCGGTGTTGGAGATGACCAAGGAGCAGCTGAACACCATTCACGGCAACGACGAACATATCACCCTTGAGCAGTTGACAAGGATGGTTGAGTTTTATATTCGCCTTATAAAGAAGTGTTAGACTAATGCTTTTCCATCAATTCATAAAGTCGTTTTTGTAGGTTGATAATCACATCGGTCAGGTTGTAGGTGTCTATCTGTTCCTTCTTGCTTGCAAAGATGTTTTCCAACATTGATATTAGCTTTTCAAAATCATTCTTACGCGCTCGTTGTGCTAATATCTCATCGGTGCGATCGATAATAACCTCAATTACATTTTCAACATCGCCATCTTTTTGCACCAGCGGAACTGCAAAAACATCAAATATTTTATTTCTGCTACCCTTAAGGATTTCCTGTTGCATATGCTCAACCTTTCGGTTTTCGATACATTTTAAAACAGCACAATCAGAGCATGATTCCTCGCCAAGACCAATGACTTTATGGCACGCCTCATTTGTAAAATCTTTCGACGCCAATTCAAGATAGTCCTTTAAATACTCACTGACATAGAGGACTTTTCGGTTTTTATCCATCAAAATATATCCGCACGGGGTAGCCTCAAAAATTCTCTCAAACAGTGTGGACAGATCAATTTTTGACAACTTTGACATTTCATTTGAGTCAGCGATATCGATATCGCTCGATTGAGTGATAACCCTCTCAAGATGATTGTTGTTGCGAGCCGCATACAGGCCGTCGACCATGTTCTCAAAATCCATATTGATGAACGCGGTGGCAACGGTCTTATCCAGTTGAGATCCCATGACAGACTCGATCTCTTTCAGGGCGTTTTCATGTGAATTGGCATTTCGATAAGAGCGAGTTGTGGTGATGGCATCATAGGTGTCGGCGACCGCAACAATTTTAGAGCCCATAGATATTTCATTTTTGGCAAGCTTGTCCGGATAACCATAGCCGTCGTATCGCTCATGATGGTGTCTTGCTATATTGCGTATGTTTCTAAAACTCTCCAACCCCTCAAGCATGTTGTATGATTCAATAGGGTGGTTTTTAATTATTCTGTATTCATCATCGGTAAGCTTGCCGTTTTTATTGATAATGGAATCGGGTATTCTGACCTTGCCGATATCATGCAAGCTCGCCGCAACCGATATCTCAAAAACTTCATCGGGCGTTAGGTTGAGTGCACGAGCAAGGTTGAGAGACAGCTTGCGTACATTATCGGAGTGATGGGCGGTGTAATGATCCTTTGCCTCTAATAGAGTAGAAAGGATTTGAAGTATCTCGTCATAGTCTTTATTGCGTTGCTCTAAGGCGAGCATTTCTTTTGTGCGGTCTATCATTATCTCGAGAATGTACAACACATTCCCGTCCTCGTCTAACTGTAGCGGGATAGCATAGTCGTCGATAAAGCGGATAGCACCGTTTGGCAAAAAGTCCTTTCTGGAAAGAAAAGCTCTCTCGCCGGTTTCAAGAGATTTAGCAACCGCACATTTTGTGCATTGTTTACCACCGTTAGACAGATTGTAACATTTGTCGCCGTACACCTTATCCATATCGAGGTTTCGCAATTTTGCAAAACTCTCGTTAATATAATGAATCCGGTATTGATTGTCCAGGATAACATATGCAATAGGAGTGTTGTCAATAAATAGTTTTATTAGCTCCGATTTTGATTTTAGTATATCTAACATTATATATTACTCCAAAACTATCATCTGATGTGCCGAAAATTCATTTAGTGTGAACTCTACTGCATCGCCATTCTGTGTGAACTGTAGTAAGTCGCCTTGTGGGGTGAGTTTTACCGAGGAAATCTTTTTGTCGGTTTTCACCCGAATGGCTGTATTATAAAGGGTTGGGAAATCCTCCAAAACACTGACAACACCGCGCTGTGAGGGGAGGGCGTAGAGTAGATGCAGAATATATCTATCGCCCTGTTTTACATAGCGAAGTCGCACGGCGCTCGGCAGGTTAACCGCCACCGCCTGATCTTTTTCTTCGTATAATCTGCGCAGAACATTAATGAAATATCGTCTGTGATAAGCCGAGCCGTAGCCGAGGTAGATGGAGCCCATCTCGTGCGCCATGTATATTATGTTCGCATTTTGAATAGCGGCGGGATAATCTGCGAATTCCGATT
Organism: uncultured Oscillospiraceae bacterium; assembly: GCA_964371365.1. Lineage (GTDB taxonomy): Bacteria > Bacillota > Clostridia > Oscillospirales > Ruminococcaceae > CAYJBH01. Next base: position 4,892 of record CAYJMO010000065.1, on the reverse strand, counting down.
TATAAGGTGTGTTAGCGTGGGAGCAATAACTTGCATATGTCCTGTTAAAATAGGGCTCTTTTATGGATGCGAGGACATCGCCGTCACCGCTCACCCTATGGCCGGCAGAATAGCAAAAGATAGGAGCATCGACCATATCCTTGCCGACACATTCGTCGACCGACAGGTAGTCAAAGTCATACCCGCTTTCCCCCAAGTAGTTGAAAGGTACATCTATAGCGAATTTTTCACCGTTCCCATCGAGGGCTCCGCCGCCCAAGATAAGCAGGTTTTTGCCGGCTGCGATATAGCCGTTAAAGGCGGTGGCAAAGTCATCGTCGAGCTTTACCCCCTCCGCGATTATGATGGTATCAAATCTATCGACATCCCTTGGCCTGTGCAAAATATCAAAATCGAGTTGTGAGTCCAGCAGAAGTTTTGCAAGCCCATTGTGGCTATCCTCGTCCGGGTCAATCATTATCCCGAGCCTTGTCGTCTCGCTCACCCCGTAACAGTAGGGCTCAAGCTGTTGCGCATATCTGAAAGCATGTCCTATGTTCTTATATGTGCTCTCGTCCATGACCCCGTTCGGTGGCAGTTGGTCACCGACGCTGATCTTTGCACCCCATGTCATGAGGCTGGCACACTCGTACCTAAGAGCCTCCGGCAGCTTAAAGCCGCCAAACTCACCCCAGTTTGTGTGGAATTTGCCGGTCATACCGAGATAATCTTTCCCACTTCCCGAAAAGTATTTTGCACGAATGGGCATCTTGTCGTATCCACCCCAGCTGGTCGGCAGATCCTCTAACTCAAAATGTGTGTTAAGATAGTGGCGGTGTGGCGCATGAATTTCCGCACCGCCGGAGTTGAAGAAGAGGGTAGCATTTGGGTGATATGCCTGCAATATCTCACCGATTTTTTCTAATACTTGGTGGTGTCGCTCGACGAGATATTTTTTTGCTTGTACCTCGTCGTTATCGTCGTAGCCGAGCCTTTTCATGTCGGCGCGGCAGGACTCACAGTAGCAGACGTCATAGACAAAGACAATGTCGAAGAACAGCCCGTCAAGTTGATTGTATCGCTCGCAGACCTCTTTTGTGATATCATAAAGATAATTAGCATAGCCGCCACTGAAACACATGTGCAACCAGGAACAGTTGTCCCTCTTGTCGGTCGGTTTTGCATCGTTATCGATATTTGCACCGCACATGGCTCCGCCGGCATCTCGCACAACCCAGTCCGGTCGTTCGATAGCATCGAGTGCCGACCAGCCGAGGGTGATATACAGTGGCGCACGAACCCCGATTTCATGACAGGCAGACATCATCTCACCGGCGAGATCAAAGCCCTGTTCCATGGTCGGGTGTTGTGTGCCGACTACAGAGGGGTAATAGCAGTAGCCGTGATGACATTTGCCGAATACGGTTATGCTGTTTACATTCCCGAGTTTAAGCGCATTTTGAAACTGTGACCGATTATAATTCTTAGCGACATCGGGCATCTTTTCCGAGGTGTGAAAGTCAAGATGAACCTCTCTTGCAGGCAGAGTAATATTCATGTTTTTTTAGCTCCTTATATATAGATTTTAATATATTCGTTTGATGGATTATATTATACCACGTCTTATTATCGCTGTCAGTACTATTGAGAAAAAAATAGCTATATTTTGTCCCGGATTTTGACGAATAGTGAACGAACACACTAATTTCACCAAAACATCAAATAATATATATGGTTTTTTGTGGAAAATTACGTTATAATTCAGGTGGTAGAGAAAATCTATCGGCCAAACATCGACGGAAAGGCAGGAAAAAATGTACCTAATAAGATTTTTAAGATCGGCGGTTGTCGGGGTGATTTCGCTCACACTGCTTGCCGGCTGTTCACAGCCTATCACCACACAAGATGTGCAGATAGGACACTCCGCGGTAGTACCACAGGAAGTATCTTTAGACATAGAGGAGTTGAAAATGGAGAAAAATTTGTCCACGATATACCTTGCAGGTGGGTGTTTTTGGGGTGTTGAGGAGTATATGTCACGCATAGCCGGCGTCTATGATTCCACCTCGGGATATGCCAACGGCAATACCGAAAATCCGAGCTACGAAGAGGTCATACGGGACAACACCGGCCATGCCGAGACGGTTCGTGTCCTATACGACCCCACCGTTGTGACGCTCGATGAACTGCTTGAGAAGTTCTTCCGGGTGGTCGACCCGACCTCATTTAACCAACAGGGGAACGATGTCGGCGAACAGTATCGCAGTGGGATATACTACGAAGATGATAAGGATAAAGAGATAATCACGGCACATATTGAGGCGCTCTCCCAAAACTATGACGAGGAGATTGTCGTCGAGATCCTTCCGCTGGATAACTTTTATCTCGCAGAGGAGTATCATCAGGATTATCTAAAGAAGAATGTAAACGGCTATTGTCATATTGACATGAACGCGCTGAACGATACCGACCCAATCAGTGCCGACGATTATATCGCGCCCTCTGTTCAGGAGTTGAGTGAGCGTTTAAGTGAAATACAGTTTGATGTGACCCAAAACAACGCAACGGAGCGCGCTTTTACTCACGAATACAACGACAACTATGAACCCGGAATCTATGTGGATATCACCACCGGTGAACCCCTTTTCAGCTCGGCGGACAAGTACGATTCCGGAACCGGTTGGCCGAGCTTTACAAAGAGTATCACGGAAGATGTCGTGGTGAGTGTGCCGGAATTTTCTGCAAAGGAGGTTAGGAGCCGTGTAGGGGACGCCCATCTCGGGCACGTCTTTGAGGACGGTCCGGTGGATGCAGGCGGTCTGCGCTACTGTATAAACGGTGCAGCATTGAGATTTATTCCCTATAATGATATGCCTGCCGAAGGATATGGCCATCTGCAACATTTTGTTATTTAAGACTTTGAAACCGCTCAATTACTATTTAGTTTAAAAGTATACAAAAAGCACCGAGAGGGGAGGGAACCCCTTTCGATGCTTTTTCTATAATATAGTCATTCAACAAATATATTACGAAATGAAAAATGAAATCGATACGACAATACGATTGACATAAATCAGGTAGTACTCTATAATGGTGTAAGAATATTGAAAACAGGAAGGGAAAAAACATGAAATACTGCAAAAGATGCACCATGCCGGACACAAGACCCGGTATAACCTTTGATGGTGTCGGAGTATGCTCTGCCTGCAACCATTACGACATGCGCAAGGATATCGATTGGGATATGCGCTTTGAGGAGTTCAAGGCTCTTTGTGACAAACACCGCGGCTGCAACGGGCCGGGTGGTTATGACTGTGCCGTCGCCGTCTCGGGAGGTAAGGACAGCCACTTTCAGGTCTATATGCTCAAGGAGGTCATGGGCATGAACCCGATACTTTTCAGTGTCGAGGATAACTTCCCGATGACCGACGCCGGTGTTCACAATCTTAAAAATATCAGTGAGGCTTTTGGGTGTACCATAATCAGCTGCAAGCCTAACATCAGGGTTCAAAAGATATTGATGCGCAAGTTTTTTGAGAAGTACGGCAAGCCAACCTGGTATCTCGACCGCCTTATCTACACATTCCCGCTCCATATGGCACTCAAATTTAATGTGCCGATGCTCTGCTACGGCGAGAATGTGAGCTACGAGTATGGCGGCGCATCGGACAAGGAGACCTACTCCGCAAAAGATCAAATAAATAACGGCGTTGCGATAGGCATTGATCCGAGTGAGCTTATCGGTGACGGTGTGAGTGAGCAGGATTTGAGCCTGACAATCGCCCCGAGCGAGGAGGAGATAGAGCGTCTCGACCCATTTTATCTGTCCTACTTCCTGCCGTGGAACAGTTATAAAAACTACAATATTGCCAAGAGTAGAGGATTTCGCGACCTCACCCACGAATGGGACAGACAGCACCATGTCGAGATGTTTGATCAGATTGACAGCCGCGCATACCTTGTGCACTCCTGGATGAAGTATCCGAAGTTCGGTCATGCCGCCGCCACCGACTATACTTCACGTACCATCCGTTACGGCATGATGACACGTGAAGAGGCGGTAGAGCTGATTAATAAACGAGACGGCAACCTGGATCCCCTGTGTGTACGTGACTTTTGTGAGTTTTGCGGTTACAGTGAGGCGGAATTCTATAAAATAGTGGATGGGTTTTACAACACCGAGCTTTTTTATAAGGATGACCGCGGTCAATGGGTGTTAAAGGAACCGATAGAATAAAAACTCACAATATTCTACAAAAACTTTCAAAAAACTATTGCATTTTTTTTATTTTTTGATAGAATATTTATATGATGTTAATAGTATCAATTTAACAGAGTTGTTTTTAGAAAGGAAGGGGTATCATGGATCAAAATCAAAACTACACTCAACCGCAGGGCAATATGCCACCGACGGGTCAGCCGACGCAGGGATACACTGCACCGCAACAGGGTTATGCGCCACCTCAACAGGCGGGTCAACCTGTAGGCGGACAGCAGGGTTACTATCAACAACCGCAACAGCAGTATCAACAGCCGAATCAGGGCTACTATCAACAACCGATGCAACCGGTTACTCAGGATGCGATGGACAATAATGGCCTTGCCGCTCTTTGCTACCTCTCACCGCTGTTTACCGTTCTTGCACTCGTGGCTAACGGAAAGTCGGAGTTTGTGCGTTTTCACGCTAATCAGGGCGTATGTCTTGATGTGCTGTACCTCATCTCCACATTACTGCTGATAATACCATTCCTCGGATGGTTTGTCTATGGTATACTCTCTCTGGTATTGTTAATTTTCAGAATTATGGGTATCGTCAATGCGAAAAAATATCGCATGAACGAGTTGCCAATCTGTGGTAAGTGGACGATTATCAAATAGATGCGTCAAAAAAGAGGTGATTAATTTCACCTCTT
>CAYJMO010000064.1:0-12421 GCA_964371365.1 uncultured Oscillospiraceae bacterium | reverse complement strand
ATCGAGAATATCGAGGATGCCGAAAACAGTGATATAAGCGATGAGAATGAAAAAGAGGAAGAGGAACAGGGGAGTGAAGAGAGCTGGGAGAGTGAGGAGGAAAAGACGGTATGACGACCTGCCTTTTTGAGTTCAAATCAGAGTTTAAACGGTTCGTATCCTTCACCGTGGGCATCTGTGTGTTACTCATCTTTTTCATGGCGTTTCGCCCCCTTCTTGCCGAGAGTGAAGAGTTTTTCGCCGTATATATGTCCTCCATGCCGCCGGAATTTTCCTTGGCGTTCGGCATCGATGTTAACACCATGTTCCAGCCGATAGGCTACTACGTATTTGTTGCAAACTTTATGTTGCTTGCCGGGGTGATAATGGCGTGTCAACTCTCGCTGTCGAGCATCTCGAGAGAAAAACGCGCCGGTGCGGATGAGTTTTTATTCACCCGACCGATAGCTCGAGCAATGTTATTCGGTCAAAAGCTCGGTGTAGGAGCCCTGTATATTATTCTCTTTGGTATCGCCTACAACTTTACATTATACATAGTCTATACCGACGAGGTATCGCCCGGCATACGCCTGTCCATAACAGCAGGCTTTGTGTTGACACAGTTAATCTTTTTCGGTATAGGGGCACTGCTCGCTGTGTTGCTCCGACGGGTGCGCAGTGTGCCGGGCATCGCCACCGCCGTAGGCTTTCTCGCCTTTATAATGACGGTGCTGTGCAACACACTCGGTGTCGACCTGCGTGTGCTATCCCCCATGCAATATTTTGACGTGGCACATCTTGCACAGAGCGGTTCGTTTGAGCTCGGATATGCCATCCTTGCTATATTTTTGTCCGCGCTTTTAATAGCGTTGGCAGGGTATCTTTATCACAAAAAAGATATAGACGCATAAAAGGGGTAGGTATAGATGAAGATTTTTATTAAGGAACTGAAAATACTCGTGCGCCCTACCTTTTTTTGGATATTAGGTATGTCGGTGCTCGTTATCCTCGGTATGATGGAGAGTGCCGGCGCACAGGGTATGTCGGCGGACGACCTATCGGAGATGATTGGCATGGTGCCGGACGTGGTGCTCGCACTTTTTGGTATGAACGATGTCGACCTGTCCTCCCCGATAGGATATTTTGCGATACTGAGCTATTACATCGCCATAGTGAGTGGGCTTTACGGTGTCTCGCTCGGCGGTGGCGCGATATACAACGAACAGATGATGAAGACGGGTGAATTCCTGTATACAAAACCGATGCCGCGAGCGCTTATACTCATATATAAACTTGCGGCGAGGTTTTTAGTATTCTTGGTATATCTTATCGCACTTAATCTTGTCTCGATGGTTGCGCTGTGGCAGGTCGAGGGCGGTGGCGAGTTTATTGCCGAGGCATTCCACCTCAACCTTGTCAGCTTTAATATTGGCGTTGTGATGATATGCGTATCCCTTTTTGTGGCATCGTTTTTGCACTACGGTCATGAGCTTTCCGGTATAGCTAACTATATTGTTGGGATCTTTTTTCTGACAGGATTTGTCTACGAGCTAACCGAATTGGAGATGTTGAGGATATTAAGCCCACTCAAATATGTCGTCTACAGCGACGTGTTATCCGGTGATATTCAACACTCATTGATATTTGGCACATCGGCGCTTGCGCTTGTTGTGGCGGCGGTCGGAATATTAGTTTTCAGTCGAAAGGAGGCAACTTAATAATAAAAAGTTGTTGCCAAAAACTATCTTTTGTTATATAATATATCCGTGAGAATGTCGAGAATTAATAAAAGTGGCTCCTCTCGGCCGAGATTGATGGTGGCATTTGCACTGTCGGCGGTCGTGCTTTTAACGCTTTTGAGTTCCTGCACCGAGGAACCGTTGCAGCTTATTACACCCCCGCAGGAGGAGCATGTGCCACTCTCGTTGCCATACGATCCGGCGCAGGGAACAAATCCGTATCTTACAAACTCACTTGTGACACATCATCTGGCAGGACTTTTATATACCACTCTTGTAACCATCGATGGTGAACTCGGTGCAAACAATCTACTCGCTAAGGCGATAACAGCAGATGAGGACAAGCTCGGCTATAGCATTGTCATCAACGACGACTTCACCTTTGAGGATGGTTCGGCGATAACTGCAAACGATGTTGCGGCGTCTCTTTCGGCGGCGCGGGACAGTGAGTATTATGGCTTAATGTTGCAAAACATCGACAGTGTCTTAACGGACGAAACCGGTGTGCATATCAACCTTGTTGAGCCGGACAGTTTCTTTTATCGTCTACTCACCATGCCGATAATCAAATCGGGAGAGGGTGCAGACAAAAACCCAAGCTCCTCCGGAATATACCGACGTGAGGGGGATGCTCTACTGCTGCGTAACGAGGAACAGGAGCACCATGCAAGGATAGAACTTGTCGACCTTTCGTCATCGACGGCGCTTGCCGACGGTATTAACCTTGGACGTATCTCGTCACTTGATGTGACATATCTTCCCGGTTTTGTTCCGCACACCGAACTTTTGCAGGTCGGTTATTCCAACCTCAATCTGTTGTTTTTGGGCTTTTCGCCTGACAGCGAGTTTTTTTCCACCTCGACCTCTCGGCGGTCACTGTCTGCGATAATCCCCCGTGACGAGATGATAGAGGATAGTTATGACGGCAATGCGGTGGCAACCCACTGTCTTTTCCACCCAAAACTCGAGATGTGTGATTGCACCGTCCCGACAGGGGAACCGGAGATTGATAGCATTAAGATACTCTATAACGGCGATGTTGCAAACCGTCACACGCTGATAAATGACATTGAGACTGAATTTGCAAAGTATGGCATAACTATCAAGGGTGTCTCTGCCGATGATGAAGAGCATTTCGCCGAGCTGATAGAGCAGGGTGAGTACGATGTTTATCTCGCGGAGGTTTTACTGCCGCAGAATTTGGATTTTTCCTATTTTATCGACGAGGAAGTTTCCTCTGAAAGGCTGTATAGCGCATACATCGAGATGAAGTCAAGCGGTGAGTCGCAGGATTTTTGCAGTATTTTTTCCTACGACATGCCCATAGTTCCGATATTATATGAAGACGGCGCTCTATATCATGCCGATTATCTAAGCGGTCTTACTTCGCACAACTCAAATCCGTATCACAATATTTTAAAGGTGGTTTATGATTAAAATTGCAAACTCAAAGGGTAGTATACAGATAAGTGAGGGATACCTTATCGCGCTGTCCGCCATGGCGGCACAGAGCTGTTTCGGTGTTGCCGACATGGCGAATGCCGACCGGGCCGACACCTTGAAAGGTATCGTTTTTGGTAAAAACCATACCGAGAAAGGAGTTCGGGTTACCGAGCGCGACGACAAGCTTTTTATCGAGATACACATTGTTGTAACCTATGGGCTTAACATCTCCGCAATAGTCAAGAGCATCATCCACAAGGTGCGCTACATGGTGGAAGAGGCAACCGAGGTAACGGTGGAAGAGGTCAACGTCATCGTCGAGAATGTCAAGGACGAATAACTAACAATATATATAATCAGAAAGGACAATTTTTTTATGGCAGAGATTACCGGTCAGATTTTGCGCCTTGCGATGATATCCGGCGCGAACAATATTCAGAACTATCGCAGTGAGGTGGACGAGCTCAACGTATTCCCAGTACCGGACGGCGACACCGGAACAAATATGAGCATGACCATATCGGCGGCATCCCGTGAGCTTGAAAACCTCGCGGACAGTTCCACCGTAGATGTGGTGGCAAAGACGGCTTCGTCGGCAATGCTCCGCGGTGCGAGGGGAAATTCAGGCGTTATACTCTCGCTGTTGTTTCGAGGGTTTTCCAAGGCTCTCACCGACAAAAAGACCATGTCGAATGACGACCTCAAAGCGGCACTCAAATCGGGTGTTGAATCGGCGTACAAAGCTGTGATGAAGCCGACCGAGGGAACCATGCTGACCGTAGCGAGGGTTGCGAGTGAGAACATTGAAAACGACGGCGAACCGGATTTTTTGCGCCTTTTTGACAGTATGTGTGCCCATGCTCAAAAAGCGTTGGAGGAAACACCGGAGCAACTGCCGGTGCTAAAAAAAGCAGGCGTTGTCGACGCCGGCGGTAAAGGTCTTGTCGTTATATTTGAAGGCATGCGCAGTGTATTTGCCGGTGAGGGTGTTCGCCCTCTCGAACAAAAGGAGCATAAGGCGGCGAGCGATGTGACCGGAAAGGGCGTTTTCTCCTCGGAACTGTACGAGGAGGATAGCGACTTTGGTTATTGCACCGAGTTTTTGATCAACAAAGAGGGAGATGTATCCTCTGAAAAGCTTCGTGCATTCCTCGGCACGATTGGAGATAGTATTGTCGTTGTTGAGGATGATGACATTATCAAGACACATGTTCATACCGACGACCCGGGCAAGGCGCTGTCCCATGCGATTAAATACGGTACCCTATCAAGAATTAAAATTGAGAATATGAGTGAGCAGTTCGCCAACCGTCAAACTCAGGCAAAGGGGATAGCGAAACAGGCAAAGGCAGAGAGTAGCCCGACCAAGGCGGAGTTTGTCTATACTGCAGTCGATCCGGAGATAGAATACGGATTTGTCGCGGTGGCGGCAGGGGACGGTCTGCGCGATCTGTTCTTAGAGCTTGGTGTGGACGCGGTGGTGACCGGTGGTCAGACCATGAACCCCTCCACCGATGACATATTAAACGCGGCGCTGTCTGTACCAGCGAAAAACGTCTTTATACTGCCCAACAACAAGAATATCATCTTAGCGGCAGAACAGGCGAAAAAACTTGCCGACCGCAATCTCTGTGTCCTGCCGACAACCTCGGTGCCACAGGGTGTCTCCGCCATGCTCAGCTATGACCCTGACGCCGACATAGAGCAAAATGCGACCGATATGGGTATAGCGGCGAGCGGTGTCGCGACCGGTTCCATAACCTTTGCGGCGCGTGACAGCGACTTTGACGGTCACAAGATAAAAAAGGATGAGATACTCGCCTTGGAGAACGGCAAACTCAGTTTTACCGGCACCGAAATTGATGCGGTGCTCGCAAAGCTCGTCAAGTCCATGATTAACAAACACAGTGCATTCCTGACCATAATCGCCGGTGCCGATGTCGATGAAGAGACTGCAAACGCTAACTTCGCCGCAATCTCGGAAAAACTGCCGAAAAACATCGAGGCGAGCCTTGTCATAGGTGGTCAGCCGGTCTACTACTATATAATTTCGGTGGAATAATGGATATAAGGTTCCTCAAAGGTGTGGGAGATAAGAACGCTGTCCGTCTTGAAAAGCTCGGAATAAGGACGGTCGGTGATCTCCTGCGCCACTACCCGAGGAGCTATATTGATTATACCGACATTAGTGAGGTGCTAACCGCCGAGCCGCACCGTAACATAGTGCTCAAACTTCATATACTACAAAAACATCCGCCACGCAGAATTGCCGGCGGACGTATGCTTTTTAAGGTGGATGCGTGCGATGATAGCGGTGATATTGAGATCATCTACTTCAATAATCGCTTTAGTTATGAGGCGCTCTGTGTAGGAGGGGAGTATCTTTTTTACGGTCGTGTGACCTCCAACTTTTTAAAGCGTTCAATCATATCGCCGACACATCTATCACCGCGCGACGATCTTGCACTGGAGCCGGTTTACCCTCTCACCGCAGGGGTAAGCAGCCGGTTTTTGGCAAAGTTAATTCGCTCGGCGTTTGATCTGCGCTTGGACGAGGCGATAAGCGAGACACTCCCCGAAAACATATTAGCAAAATATGACCTTTTGGGTCACTGTGAAGCGGTGCGATGTGTTCATTTCCCTAAAAATATCGCCGAGGCAGGGCGTGCAAAGGAGCGGCTGGTCTTCGATGAACTGCTCACGTTACAACTTGGGCTTTCCTTTTTAAAAGAAAAACATCGTCGTGAGGGCTGTCCTGCTATGTTCTCGGTCGAGATGGATGAGTTTTTTCGACAACTGCCCTTTACCCCCACCGACGCGCAACATAAGGCGATAAAAGAGATCTGCGACGACTTTCAAAAGAGCGTGCCTCAAAATCGCCTTTTGCAGGGTGATGTCGGTAGTGGCAAGACGGTGGTCGCGACCGCGGCGGCTTTTTTTGCGGTTCGCAACGGATACAAAACCGCGTTGATGGCACCGACCGAGCTCCTTTGCAACCAGCACCACAAAACGCTCGCGGCACTGCTCGACGGGACGGGGATTGAGGTGCTAAAGCTCAGCGGAACGACTAAAGGTAAAGAGAGACGGGAACTGCTCGTACGGTTAAAAGAGGACACCCCCTGCATTCTGGTCGCGACCTCCGCCATACTGTCAGAGCCGGTGGAGTTTAGTCGCCTTGCCTTTTGCATTGTGGACGAGCAACATCGCTTTGGTGTACGACAGCGCAGTGCACTATTTGCCAAGGGGGACAATCCGCATGTGTTAGTCATGAGCGCGACACCAATACCGCGAACCCTCGCCCTTTTAATCTATGGTGATCTTGATATATCGGTTTTAAAAGAGTTGCCCAAGGGTAGGCAGACCATTAAGACAAGGCAGACCGACACGGAAAAACGTGCGCGCATGTTTGGCTTTTTGGACAAGGAGATAGAAAAGGGTCGGCAGATATATATTGTATGTCCCGTCATCGAGGAGGGGGAGGAAGGTCTACAGGACGTCGAGAGCTACTGCCGTGACGTCGCCAAGGAACTTCTTCCACGGCGCAGGATAGGGCTTTTGCACGGTCGTCTGTCGGCGGCGCAAAAATCGGGGGTTATGCAGGATTTTTCAGACGGTGAGATAGACATCCTCTGCACCACCACCGTCATTGAGGTGGGCGTCGATGTGCCGAACGCGACGGTCATGGTTATCGAGAATGCCGAGCGATTCGGGCTTGCAACACTCCACCAACTTCGCGGTCGGGTGGGCAGAGGGTCGCACGAGAGTTGGTGTTTTTTAGTCAGCGACAGTAAAAACGAGATGACACTCGAGCGACTGCATCGGGTTGTCACCACCGCCGATGGTTTTGCCCTTGCACGGTATGACATGGAGTCCCGCGGACCCGGCAACTTCTTTGGGAGTGAACAACACGGACTGCCGCCCCTCTCGGTTGCGAGCCTTGCCGAGGATGTGAGTATTCTGGAAAAAAGCACCGAGGCATTTAATTCAATAAAAAAGCTTGACCCAAACCTAACCCTGCCGCATCACTCGGAATTAGCACGGGAGGTGGAGCAACTGATGGGGAGTTTTGGTATGACGAGTTGATTTAGTGAATAGTGGGGAAGACTTTGCCACTTTGATACAGGTGTTACACAACATTCGGGATGTAGGAACCGGATGGGGATGTTGTGACCGACTTTAGGTGGGGGGCGCGTCTGCGAACTTGTTCGCAGCCCCAAATAGGAACAGGAGCGCCGTCGGCACTCCTGTTCCTATTTGGGGGTTTGAAGGCTTTCAAACACGCGCCCCCCACGTAGCACCGCGCCCACCGGTCGGGCAGAGGTGCGGTCCGACACAAATTGAAAGAATTTTGTAATATTACCGCTATTTTGCCACAAATTGCCTCAAACACCTTTAACACGGGAGTTTAGGGCAGTTTTAGTATAATATCGTGATATTGACAAAAACTATCTATCATGATATAATTCTGAAAGGATTGCGCTTTGTGTAGCATTGAGTTAATCCGGATACGAGGAATGGTCATAAATTGAAAAAAAAATTCTACACCATTTTGGTGATGTTTATTTCAATATTAGTGCTCTTTTCGGCATGCGAAACACAGCCGGAAAGCGTCAGCCTACCGACGAGTGAGCCTCCTGTCGAGGAAATTCCCGATGTATCGACATCTCAGCCCACCTCTGAGCCGGTAGAGGAACCTGAGCCGGAACCGCTGACAATAAATCCCTATACCGGCATGGTTGCGGATGAGAGCTATGACCCAAACGAGCGCGCGATAGCGATTATGGTCAACAACGTCTCCCAGTCGTTGCCGCAAAGAGGGTTGAGCGAGGCGGACATAATCTATGAGGTGGTGACCGAGGGCGGTATAACGCGTCTTATGGCGATATATTCCAGCGGTTTTGACCTGCCGACCATCGGACCGGTGCGCAGTGCACGTGACCAGTTTATCCAACTCATGATGCCGTATCAACCTGTTTATGTCCATATCGGTTCCAGCGTGACAGCGGATGAAATGTTAGCAGTTTTTCAGTACAACAACCGCGATATTGACGGTCATAAATTCGCTGATGTCGTTTGGTATGATGAAGAGCGTGCAAATATACTCTCACAGGAGCGCATCGACGTGGAGGAACACTGTTGGTTTACCGATGGCGAAATGCTACAAAAAGTTGCACAGGAGTACAACATCGACACGGCGATCTTAGAACCGCCCGACCCGATTTTTCACTTTTTGCCACCGGATGAGACCCGAACACTCGACCATCCGGCAACCGAAATACAGGTCAAATTCAGCGACTACGCGACCTCGCATTTTGTCTATGATGAGGAGAGTGGGCGGTACGACAAATTTATCTACGGTGAACCACAGATTGATGAGAACACCGCAGAGCAGCTCGAATTTGATAATCTGTTTATTCTCTTTACCACCATCGGCACCTATGCCGACGGTATACTCGCGAATGTCTCCTATGCATTCGGCGGCGTTGGGTATTACTTTACCGACGGCAGATATGAACCTGTATACTGGAAAAAAGGTTCGGCAGGCGACGATTTGCGCATAGTTTCGGTGGACGGGCATGAGACCCCTATCGAGATTAATCCCGGCATTAGCTATGTAGGTGTAGTCGATCTCTCTCATTTTGGTGAGTTTGAAATAGAATAGTAAAATTTGGTATAGTTTATAGTCATTTGACAGGAAAGGAAAGGTTTTATATCTATGAAAAAATTATCGGTACTTATTCTTTGTTTTATCTTAGCGGCGACGACGCTTGTCTCCTGCTCTGATTCTGCACCCGAGAGCGAGGTCTCTCCGACCGACAGTGCGGTTAGCGACTCGGAGCCTACTTCCGAGCCGGAGCCGGAACCGGAACCGGAGCCGGAACCATACTACGCCAGTGCCTTGACCGGCATGGAAAAGACCGCTGACTACCCCATCGATCAACGTGTCCTCGCGGTTATGATAAACAACCGTACCACCAGCCTGCCACAGTCCGGGCTTAGCGCAGCATCGGTCTGCTATGAGATGGTAACCGAGGGTGGTATCACTCGATATATGCTCGTCTATGACGATTATACGACAATACCGGAGGTAGGACCTATTAGAAGTGCTCGTCACGGTCATGTACAGTTTATGATGCCGCTCAATGCGCTCTATCTCCATGACGGTAGCAGCCCAATTGCCGATGAGATGCTGAATATATATGACTGGGATAACGGCGATGTCAGCCCCAACGGGTCAACCTATCGTCGCGACCGCCCGGGATATATATATGAAGATACCGAGTACACCAACGCAGAGCTCATAACCGAGGCTTTGACAAGTGATAATTATAATACCACCGGCGAACCACCCGCCCCGATAACTCTACACGGATTTGTGCATTATGATGAGGAGCCGGTTGTCCCGAGTGAGGGCAGTGCAAATCAGGTTGCGTGGAGCTTCTCCGCCTCCTACGATGGATTTTTTGAGTATAACTCCACCACCGGCAAATATGAAAAACATCAGTTCGGCAACCCGATAATCGATGAAAATAACGGCGAGCCTTTCGCCTTTGATAACCTACTTGTAATCTACACCGAGGTAGACCCACATGGTGACGGTTCCAGTCCTCTTGTCGAGATTGACCTGACCAGCGGCGGTGTTGGCTACTATTTCTACGGCGGATACTATCAACGTGTATTATGGCGTAAGGGCGGCCCGACACATCCTCTTGAGATATATACACTTGATGGTACCGAGACACCGGTTCTATTAAACGTAGGCACAACATATGTTGCAGTAACGGACCTTGCATTGCATGATGAAACATTGCAGATTATCGGTTCAGGTGATGCCTCTCTTGACTCCGGTGTCAATGCTGACGCAGAGGCGGCGGCTAACGAGGTCGACAACGAAGAAGAATAGTATATAGTCCAATTTGAGGTAACATGAATTATCTAAGACAGAGCAAAGCATTAAAAGCGATACTGCTTTTAGCTTTGCTTTGCCTTTTTGTCGCCTGCTCCGACGAGATAACTCCCGACTCCGTTTCAGAGGAATCGGCGCCACCTGCACCGTCCGCATCGCTTGAGACACCGGACATTGTTAACTACGACATCAATCCGCTGACCGGCAGAGCACCGGTTGAGGTTCAAACAGAGGGAACGCGCCCCATTGCGGTTATGGTGGATAATATCACAGCGGCACTGCCCCAGACCGGTATATCGCTCGCCGATGTGATTTATGAGGCGGAGACGGAGGGAGGCATAACACGTCTGATGGCACTGTTCTCCGACCCGAACGCCATCACTGCAATCGGTCCGGTGCGCTCGGTACGCAGTCAGTTTGCCGAGCTTGCAATGGCACAGAACGCAATTCTTGTCAACATCGGTTCCAGTAGTTATGCAGAGGATCTGCTCAACTATTTCGGCTATCAAAACGTAGACGGAATCTACCTCGGTGAGACTGCTTTTAAATTTGATGCACTGAGGGCGGACACGGCAGGCAACCAACATGCATGGTATACCGACAGCACAAAGATTGCCGCAGGCATAGCCTCCTATTCCATCCCGACCACGGGGGGCTATTATCCGCTGTTTAATTTCAGTGAGAATGACACCGAGGTAATTGAAGTCGGCAAGGTTGCGAGCCTTATTAACTTCCGATTTTCCACCGTGGCAGCTGTTGAGTTTGCCTACAACGGCGAGACCGGTCTGTACCAAAAGAATTATAACGGTGCGCCTCAAATAGACGTGCTTGATAACGCACAGCTTGCATTTGATAACCTATTTGTCCTGTTTTGCGATGTGACACTCGAGCCGGACGGCTATGTCACCAACTTTGCGCTGACACAGGGTGAGGGTGTTTATATTAACGGCGGTAAGTACATCGACATTACCTGGCAAAAGGGTGACCCGGACGACCAACTCAAGGTCTTTGGCGAGGACGGTGAGGAGATAACGGTCGCGCAGGGCAAATCCTATATCGCGATGGTGGCAAAATCACGGCAGGGGACACTAACTATTAGTTAAGAGGTGTGTGTACACCTAATCTTACCGATGGTCGTTCAATCTCACCGAATGAGGACGAACGACCATCGGTGTTTTTATTTGAGTTTTGTGCTCCTGATGATGTGGGGGGCGCGTGTTTGAAAGCATTCAAACCCCCATAAACAGACAAGAACCCTCGTGGTTCTTGTCTGTTTATGGGACTGCGAACAAGTTCGCAGACGCGCCCCCCATCGCAGTCCGCCAGTAATCCGCCTTTACAAACACAAATACCAATTTTGTGTTGCATTTCACCTTTTTTTTTGTTATAATAAAAAGCGAAATCATAATTTTTGTATTATATTATCGAGGTGAAGATGGACTGCAAGTTTAGGATTGATTACATAGGCAGAGGTTTAAAGGTCGCGTCGATTTTGACGTTGCTTATCGTCCTGCTCGGGTTAGTGGTTCTGCCGCAGTCGGTTCATGCGGCGGCGGCACAAGCCCCTACCGTATCCGAATCGGACAAAAGAATTTATGCGAACGGCACACCGATCCTTATCACCGAGGGCACTTCCGGGGGTACTACAATATATATTGATACCAATGAAAATGATGTGGCAGATAGTGGAGAATTTTCACTTGCTAACACCGCCGGAATATCAAACGCCCCTGCCGACGATGCGGATTTGAGCGGTTACACCATCTACGGTGGATTTAAATCCGGTCTCGGCGTGACCGAGCTCACCGGCGATACAAACATCATAATGACCGGCGGCAGTGTGCAACATATTATCGGCGGTGGACATTCTACTGCGGTGGACGGCGCCACAAACATCACCGTGTCCGGCGGCACCGTTGCCATGAGCATTTGGGGCGGCGGTGGCACTACTAATTCACCGGTAACCGGCGATAAAAACATCACCGTGTCCGGCACCGCAAAAATTGGCGATGGCAACATTAACGGCATTGAGATAGGCACGGCAAATGATGAGGTCACAAACTTTAAAATAGGTGCAGGCGGTCTTAGTGCCAACGCAACGGTCTATGCCAAGTTAAACGGTTCGTTCAACGATGGCGATACAATCGCAACAGGAGCTGTCGACACCGATGCGCAATATATCAAGGCGATAACCGAAATAGGCGGTTATAGGGCATATTATGAAAGCGATGTAATCAAGATAACACCCGCCCCGATGATGAACCTCGGAGGTTTTTTAATCAATAGCATCTTCGCAAACGGCTTTGCGCTTATAATTGGTGAAGATGGTGGCGGCACCACCGTATATGTGGAC
>CAYJMO010000063.1:0-12588 GCA_964371365.1 uncultured Oscillospiraceae bacterium | reverse complement strand
CCCCCGACCTGCTGATTACAAATCAGCTGCTCTACCAGCTGAGCTACACAAGCCTAACTTGAAACTAATTATACCACTCCAATCATGTTTTGTCAATACATTTTTTTCTCATTCGCAATTTATTTTTGTGTCGACGTTTATGACGGGAAGATGTTTTGGTTTTCGGGGTTGGACGACTACAATACTCACGATAAACAAGAGCCCTCGTTTCACAGAATGAAATCGAGGGCTCTTTGAAAGTATAGGGAGAGAGCATCTTATGTCTTTAAGATTAAGCCTTGTCGACCGATCCGAACAGCTCCATTTTCTCGATAGTGGTCTTTTTGATTGCAGCGGCGCCGGGTGCGAGCAACTTACGTGGGTCAAAGCCTTTGCCTTCTTTGTCCTTGCCGGCTTCTACATACTCACGGGTCGCGGCTGCAAAGCTGAGCTGACACTCGGTATTAACATTAATTTTGCACACGCCGAGCGAGATGGCCTTTTTAATCATATCTTCCGGTATGCCGGTACCACCATGAAGAACAAGAGGCATGTCGGGGACTTTCTTTTGAATTGCAGCAAGAGCATCAAAGTCAAGACCTGCCCAGTTTGCCGGATATTTACCGTGGATATTGCCGATACCGGCCGCTAAAAGATCAATTCCGAGCGAGGCAAGCTGTGCGCACTCCTCCGGACTTGCTATGTCGCCACGACCGATAACACCATCCTCTTCACCACCGATGGAACCGACCTCACCCTCAACGGTTATGCCGAGGCTGTGTGCGAGCTGAACGATTTCCTTAGTCTTTGCGATGTTTTCCTCGATAGAGTAGTGAGAGCCGTCAAACATAACGCTGGAAAAACCTGCCTCGATGCATGCTTTCGCTCCCTCAAAACTTCCGTGGTCGAGGTGAAGAGCTACCGGAACTGTTATCTTAAGCTCTTCAACAGCCGCTTTAACCATAGAAGCGACGGTCTTGTAGCCACACATGTATTTACCTGCACCCTCTGATACGCCGAGGATGATGGGGGAACGAACCTCTTCTGCCGCTTGTAAAGCAGATTTTGTCCACTCAAGGTTGTTGATATTAATCTGGACTACGGCGTAATGATTCTCATGAGCCTTTTTAAGCATGTCGTTTAAATTAACCAGCATTTTCATTTCTCCTATTTATTCTTAATAAAATTATACTTTATTTTCCCAAAAAAAGCAACGATAAAATACAAAATTAGCAATTAAACTGAAAATAATTCTATTGACAGTGCATTAATTATTATATATAATCAATATTATTGCATATATATAAGGAATAATATGTTAAGAAAAGTGAAATTTTCTCTGTTGCAGGCGTGCTTTTGGTGTTTATATGCGAGTTCCTATTCCTTCATGGTGGCATATCTTTTGTCGGAGGGAATCTCGGTCAGTACCGCTGGTTTTGCGATGGCGACATCCACCCTTTGCGGTTTTTTTGGTCAGTTTATTGTAGGGTTTCTTTGCGACAAACTTCAACGTTCAAAACCTGTATATATTTTCGGTACGATATACCTCCTTGTTATATTGTACATACTTATGTCGGGTGAAAAAACCGATTCTTTTGTAATTGTAATGATGGGTATGTTCGGGTTTTTGCAGATGCCGATGGCGAGTGTGCTCGACTCCTGGATAATGAAAAGTTTTGAGAATGGTACAGCGTACGGTCCTATCCGCTCCTGGGGCTCGGTGGCCTATTCACTTTTTGCGTTGGTATTTGGTGGGATTATCGAGAGCTTCGGCTATAGTGCAAACCTGTTTTTTTCTTTTGTTTTTGTCATTCTAAATACAATTTTCGCTCTCACGTTACCCGATACAAAGCGCACTCATGTCTCGATGGATCTTCGCACTGTGATTGGTCAGTTGTTAAAAAATAAAAACTTTCTAACTTATTTATTGTTAATGTTTTTTTATGGCTTTTCCATTCAACCGCTGGTACAGATGATGTCGGTAATCATTCTTGATGTTGGAGGCACTCTTGCGACACAGGGTATTGCCATGTTCATATCGGCGGCTGTTCAGGTGCCTATTTTAATGATTACTCCTAAGCTTTCATTTATCAGACCACAATTGCGCTTGATACTCGGAATGGTATTCTTTGTTATATCATTATCCATGCTCTCCTTTGTGACGACAGTTGCTTTAGTCCTTGTGGCAATGACAATAAACGGTATAGGATATGCTGTTACATTGTCAGCACTGCGTGAAAATTCTATATCCATGTGCCCACCACAGGTAAAAGCAACCGCGGTAAGTTTGGTTGATGCCTTCTACTCTTCGCTTGCGGGATGTGTCGGCACTGCTGTCTCAGGGGTAGTGATTGAGATTTTCTCGGTTCAGACATTTATGATGATAGCCACGGCGATGTTGATGGTAGTTGCAGTGATTACGGCTATATTCTTTAATAGAATGAGCAGGGGTTCGGCAAACCCCGTCCGGCTCCCTTGACACAAAACCATCTTTATGATAAAATTGTATTTAAAACACAACAAGATGAAGATAGATGAACTATAATCCAAGGACAAAAAAGGTTAGTGTTTCTTCCGGCAAAATAAAAAAGCCGAAAAAAACAAATAAGAAAAATAATAAGGGCAAAGGTCAAAATCTATATGCTCTATCCGGTACCATACTGCTACAAAACGGCGGTATGGTCTATGAGCTGTCGTTACACGGCAGATTGCTTAACTTTTTATACGAACTCGGTTTTTCCTGTGAGTATGCGATGGTCAAAATCATGCGCAACATCGCGGTCGTCTTCGGTATAATCGGAGATCTTATTGCTGAATATCTCGGCAAATCCCTCGGACGTTTTTTTGGACTTATCGCATACGGCTTGCGTGAGTTTGCAGCCCCTTTTTCCACCATTATACGTGCGATAGGCACCATCAATACAATTATTGTTAAGGAAAAACATTACGGTGGGGAACATGTGCGAATTCGCATAAAAGGATATATTCTCACCGGCATAAAAAAGCATATCCATCTTACGTCTAATCCATTTTGCTATATCCTGCCGGTTGGAGCTCTATGCGTATTTATCTACACTGCAACCACCATGTTTGGATACAACTTTGTGCTAAGGGTATATAATAATGAACTCATGCTCGGTTATATTGAGAGCGCAAAGGTTATGGACGAGGCTCAGCAGGAGGTCAGTGCACGCATACAATATCAGTCAGACGGAGCTGAATGGTCGGTAGCCCCTGCCTATTCCATTGCCGTTGCGGAGGCGTTGCCGAGTGACACCAAAACACAGGACACCACCTCGCTCGCGAACAACATCATACTCTCATCCGGAGAGGAAATTCAGGAGAGTACCGGACTTTTTGTGGACGGTAGGTTTTATGGTGCTACTCAGGATAAGATTCAGTTAGAGAATGATATTAATTCTCTTTTAGACGGTTACACGCGAAACACCGAGGGCACGACAGTTGGATTTGTGCAGGATGTTGAGATGGTGGACGGATTATTTCTCAGCGAAAGTGTCGTTGCTCACTCCGATATTCAAAGCCTTATCACCAGTCAGACCGGTGAAACAACCGAAAAATATACTGTTCTTGCCGGTGAATCTGTGACCGACATCTCTGTTAAGTTTTCACTCACAAGCGGTGAACTCGCCGCCCTCAATCCGGATGTTGATTTTGCTGAACTTGAGGAGGGTGACCAACTTACCATAAGACGAAATGTTTCTTTCCTGACGGTTAAAGAGGTGGAGCAGATCGTCTATGAGGAGGAAGTCGCTTTTCAGATTGTTCAGGAGGCAGACCCAAGTCTGCGCCTTTCCACGGTCGAGACAAAGGTGGAGGGAGAGTCCGGGTTAAACCGTATAACCGCCGATGTAACCTACATTGATGGGGTTGAAGTTTCGGTCGATATCGTTAATACCGAGGTGCTCAAGGAACCTGTTAACGAGGTTATCCTCGTAGGAACTGCACTCGGCTCAGGCGGTATAAACTATGACGGTCCCGCACTCGGCTCCGGCTCGATGGTATGGCCGACAGGACCCGGAACAGGCGGCATCTCACGCGGATTTAGCGGTTCCTACGCACATAACGGTATAGATATCTGGGGTGCTCACGGCACACCGATCTATGCGGTTGATGCTGGTGTTGTGGTTCAGGTGCAGTACTCTGATTATGCATACGGTATCATGTGCCTTGTCGATCACGGAAATGGTATAATGTCACGATATGCGCACAACTCGTCGCTAAATGTCTCGCTCGGTGACTCGGTATCACAGGGGCAGATGATTGCGGGAATGGGTTCGACCGGTAACTCGACCGGTAATCACCTGCACTTTGAGATCATTCTCAACGGTACCACCGTAGACCCGGCACCGTATATCAGTTAACTTTTTTTAATACACATTTAAACGTTGTGAACAAGTTTTATAATTTGTTCACAACGTTTTTTGTATGTATATCTCATTGACATACTGTTGAAAATATATTATAATTAAAATTGCAAATCATTCGCAAATATTAGGGGGTATATGGCGAAATACAATACCGAACAGCGGCAGTTGATGCTGGACATTTTTAAATACAGTGGTCATCAGACACTTTCCGCCGCCGATATTATGAAATTATGTGGAGAAGAGGATATCAGCATTAGTGCGATATATCGTAATCTAAAGATGATGGAGAGTGAGGGGGTAATCAGCAAGGTTGTCGATAAAAACCGCCCTAAGACGCTATATCACTATGTCGACCCTAAACAATGTTCCGGAGTAATACACCTTAAATGTGAGGAGTGTGAAAACACCTACCATCTCAATCGTCATATTTCCGATATGTTGTATGGTCTTGTTAGGGATCAACTTAATTTTTCCATTAGCGAGAGTTCTGCTTTTCTATACGGCAAATGTAATAACTGTTCGCAAAATCAAGAATAGGAGTTTAAAAAATGTTTAAAAGATTTACAGTGATTTTCGTTGTCGTTTTGGCAATGGTATTGTCTGCGTGTGCAGAGCAACCCACACAAACGGCATCTCAATCGGAACAGACCGATGATTCAACACAAAAACATGTCATTGTAACCACCTCTTTCCATGAATATGACTGGGTAATGCAGATACTTGGGGACAATAAGGATAACTTTGATGTCACCTTATTGATGGATACCGGTGTGGATCTGCACAGCTATGAGCCGAGTATTGCAGATATTACCACAATTACCGCCGCCGATCTCTATATATATAACGGTGGTCCGTCACACGGCTGGGTTGAAAATGCAATTGCCAATCCTACAAATGAGACTTTTAAGGCTTTCAGTGTGATGGATAATCTCGGCGATGTGATACAGAGCGAGGTCTATGTCGAGGGTATGCAGATTGATGATACCCACGACCATTCTCACGAAGAGGAGCACGACCATGAAGAGGAGCATGACCACGAAGAGGAGCATGACCACGAAGAGGAACACGACCACTCGGAGGAGGAGCACGACCACGAGGAACATAGCGAACCTGTAGGACATGACGACGAACATGTATGGCTGTCCTTGCATAATGCTATGAAAATATGTGAGATGCTCGTGGACGAGATAGCCGCTTTAGACAGTGATAACGCTGATGTCTACGCTGCTAATGCGGCGACATATATCGCAAAGCTTAGCGAATTAGATGCGGAATTTGTAACAACGGTGGAAAACGCCGAACGTGATACTCTTGTTTTTGCCGATCGGTTCCCATTCCTTTATATGATGCGGGATTATGATGTCAACTATTATGCCGCATTCCAAGGATGCTCTGCCGAGACGGAAGCAACGGTTGAAACTATTACATTCCTTGCCGAAAAGGTAGACGAGTTGGACATAAACAGCCTGTTAATCCTGGACAACGGACTTGCGGATATAGCCACCACCGTCAACGACAGCAGTAAGAATAAGGACAGCGAGACACTTGTCTTAGACTCTATGCAGTCGGTGTCGACAGAGGATATTGAGGCCGGTGTGACCTATTATGACATAATGCAGTCCAACCTCGAAACATTAAAGAAGGCTTTGGAATAAAAAGGGGAAGATAGATGGAGATAGTTTGTAAAAATCTCACGGTAGGTTACAACAATACGCCACTACACCGAAATATTAACCTAACAATACCTCTGGGTGCATATGTATGTGTCGTCGGAGAAAACGGCTCCGGAAAAAGTACACTCATTAAAACGATGTTGGGGCTATTGCCACCTATCGAGGGGAGTATATCCTTTAGCGGTGAGCTGAGTGCAAAGGATATCGGGTATCTGCCTCAACAGACACAGGTGCAACGTGATTTTCCCGCGTCGGTGTATGAGGTGGTTATTTCCGGATGTCTCAACCGTATGGGTATGCGACCGTTTTATAATGGTGCTGAAAAAAAACGCGCAGACAGTATGCTCGCCAAGCTCAACATAGAAAACCTTAAAAAACGTAGCTATAGTGAACTTTCGGGCGGTCAGCAACAGCGGGTCTTGCTCGCGAGGGCACTGTGTGCGACCAACAAGATTTTGCTTTTAGACGAACCCACCGCCGGACTTGATATTGCTACAACGTCGGATTTTTATGGGTTGATACGCTCGCTGAACGACGAGGGGATAACCATCGTTATGATAACCCACAACCTTAGTGATATGATTGATGATGCCGACCATGTGCTGTGTATAAACGACTGCGGTATCAACTGCATGACCGCCGCCGCCTATTCAAAAGGGGAGTGCTGATGCTTAACACCTTGATAGACTATCTATCCTATCCGTTTGTGATCTATGCACTCATTGTTGGAGTTTTGGTGGCTTTTTGTTCATCACTGCTCGGTGCAACACTTGTCTTAAAGAGGTTATCCTACATAGGCGATGGGTTGTCACACATAGCATTCGGTGCAATTGCGATTGCATCGGTTTTAGATCTTGCTAATCAGGACGCACTTGTCTTTCCCGTCACGGCGGCGAGCGCGGTGATCTTGTTGCGTATCGGTCAGAATGCGAAGATAAACGGCGATGCAGCAATCGCGATGATGTCGGTCGGCTCGCTCGCGGTCGGCTATCTTTTGATGAATGTATTCTCGGTCTCGACCAACCTTGCCGGTGATGTCTGCACGACATTATTCGGCTCAACCTCGATACTTACACTCACCTCAACCGATGTAATAACAAGCTTGGTTTTGTCGATAACCGTCATAGTTGTATTCTTATTATTTTATCACAAGATATTCTCGGTCACGTTTGATGAGAACTTCGCACGTGCGACCGGCATTAATGCAGGGCTTTATAACCTAATTATCGCAATAACCATTTCGGCGGTCATAGTGGTCGCAATGAACTTAGTGGGCTCACTGCTTATCAGCGCACTTGTTGTGTTTCCGGCACTTTCTTCTATGAGGGTGTTTAAGAATTTCCGTTCGGTGATTATCTCCTCATCGATAATCTCGGTCGGATGTGCACTAAGTGGTATATTAATCTCGATACTCGCCGGCACTCCTGTCGGAAGTACTATAGTCACCGTCAACCTGATTATTTTTGGTATGTCATGGTTAGGCTCCAAGGCGATCCTGCGCAACTAATCCGCCATATAAGTGTGGTATCATTAATAAAATTTACATCAAAGTTCACAAAAATCATTCTTGACTGTTTTTGTGAACTTTTTTTAGGTAAAAAAATGATATAAGATAGTAGACATTAGATACGTTTTGTGATATAATAAACAAATATATTAATATTAAGTTTAATTATGCAGTGCAAATAGTTAAAAAAATTTAAGTATTTTGATAGGTAAGTGTTATTAGGGGATATTTATGAGAAAAACAAAAGGGGCATTAACAAAATTTTTGAGTATGGCGCTTGTTGCGCTGATGTTGGTTTCCAACTTCAGCTTTATGGCGTATGCAGAGGAGGGGACCGACCCGCAATCGGGCGCATCTGTCGAGACTTTTAATGTGACCTTTCGTAATTTAGGCAACATTGATAGTGATGCAGATACCTATACTGTGCCGTTTTATCCCGGTGAGACCATCTTTTATCCCGAGAATGCCGTCGGTGCGCCGTCATTACAGCACGATGGACATACATTTTTAGGTTGGATCAATGCCGGTGACGGTGCTACTGCTACGCCATCACTCGATTTTTTCAATACCCTTGACACATCCGGCTTCACCCCCGGTGAGACCTACACCTATACCGCAAAATATAAAGCGATAAACAAGCTTACCCAAGGATATATAGTTAAATTTGTAGATGCCGACGATACAACAACAGAAGTCTATCCGTCGACCGGCTTTGAGATCAGTGAGGCAGGTGGAACATACACTCTGACCCTGCCGATTATCTCGGGGTATGTTGCAAACTCGGTTGATAATAGCCTCAACATTGAAAACAATACCGTTACTGTCACAAATGATGACGATGACCATACCGATAAAAACACAGATCCGATAGAGATTATTGTAGATTATAAAAAATCAACCGAACTCGATGATGTCAATACAGCAAAATATGAAGTCAATCATCTTTTCCAGACGCTCGATGGTGATTATATCGCAAAAGATGGATATAATTCCGACATTGGCACCGGCAAACCGGGCGATGTCATCTCTACCGATACATACAAAAAAATAGTTGCAAATTATACCGTCTCGTCCGGCGTTGCGTCCGGAACGCTAAGTAATTCCAAAACTACTGTACTTAATATCTATTATGACCTTAACACCATCACCCTGACATTCGATACACAGGGCGGCACCCCCATCGCACCTATAACCGCAAAGGTTGGTGCTGATATTGAAGATAAGATAGATGCGATAAATGCCCCCACAAAAGGCGGACATGATTTTGATAAGTGGAGCGAGGATTTCTCCGGCTTGACCACAATGCCGGAGAGCGACAAGACCTACACTGCATCCTGGACCCAGACAGGTTATGACGTTATATACTGGCTGGAAAAAGCGAATCTGACACAGGGCGGTGCGGCTGTCGATACCACCAACATGAATAACTTTGATTATCTTAAAACGGTTGCAGTAGATGGCACCGATTTTAATGTTACAGAATTAGAATCAATAGAATACTATGATGCACCAACTATCTTTAACGAGACCTACGCCGCAGACGGCACGAAGGTCTATAATGTCATTTACACAAGAAAGGTTTTTACTCTCAAGTTTGATCGCGAGGACGCAGGTAATAAAAATACGGTAGCATTTGATCTAACTATTAATGGCTCTACTACGAGATATGACAATCCCAAATCTGATAAATATGTATTAAAGGTCAAACTCGGTGACGACATAGCAGGACTTTGGCCATCATATGACAGGGTGACCTTTTATGATGCCGAAGATAAGGAATTTGTGTTAAGGTCCTGGAAAAAAGGGAGCGACGATGATGCAATATCCCTCAACAAGGATATTCACTATGTCTCGGAGCAGATTCTCCCCGACAACCCGATAAAAAATAACGTTATCAACTTTTTCCCCTATGTGAGCGACGATGAAGACTCTTTTTATACCATTAAGTATTACCTGATGGACAATGAGGGCAATTATCCTGATGAACCTACATATACAATAAAAACTTTTAATAATGGAATAAGCGGTATCCCACTTGTTAACTTTTATGGATATTGGCAGGATGATGAGAGAAACAAAGGCGAAGCGAATGCCAATGGAGTATATAAATATTATTACATGACCGCTACAGCTCAGATTAGGTTTGATCAAAATGGCGGGCTGGGAGATGTCCCTGCAAATATCTATGGCATGAATGTTGGGAGTTCTTTATCGGAGCATGAGCCGAGTGAAGTAATAACCAAAGACGGATATAAATTTGTCGGTTGGGCAGATGATGTTAGCGGTGAAAACATTATCGACTGGAGCGGCACCATGCCGTTTATCGAGAATGTCACAATAGAGGGCGAAAACAGCTACAGAATAATGCAACTCTACGCGGCTTTTGTACCGTATGACATTACCTTTGATGCCGATGACGCAACCCTTAAAAAGGGTGATGACGATGTGGCTGGTAACAAACTTATCATTCAAAATGACCCGATGAATCCTGTCTATGGTCTACCGAGTGATTATACCGTTGAAAAAGATAGCTATATTCTCACCGGCTGGACTGTCGATAAGGGCGGTGACGAACCGTATGATTTCACCCAGACCATGACCGCCGATATTACACTTTATCCTATCTGGGTGGATGACAGTGTCGAAAAAACTGAAGAGTATAAAATCAAATATCGTGTAGAAGACCCCGATAATGCCGGCAGTTATATCGCTGAGTATGTATCCGGCAGTCAAGGCATCGGCACCGAGTTAAATCTCGATAACCTCTTGCTTTCGACCGAGGATATCATGGGTATCTGGGATTGGCCGAGTGGATATTATACCGTTACAGCTGTTAAAAACAATGGCGTTAAAAAAGAGGGTGACGGCAATGAAAATATTATGATCATCTCACGTTCAACAGATGAAAATGATGAACCGAATACTGCCACCATCACCTATGCAAGAACCTCCACACCGACCCATGCATACAGTGTTATTCACACATATGAAGAAAGCGACGGCAACTGGGTCAGCATAGATGCAGATACGTATGACAGAGCTGTTTCAGACAATACATATACCACTGTCACGGAATATTATACAGTCATACCCGGCTTTAAGCTGATAGCGGATGAATCTTATATCTCACAAGATGTTACCCAAAATTCAGTAGTTGAGTTCCGATATGAGCAGATTGAGTCCGAGAGGATAAAATACACTGTCAATATCTATAAACCGGGAAGTAAAACAGAGATCGCAGAAGATTTTATTGTCAGCAATGACACATTGGTGCAGTTCTCCAGTTTGAGCGTTGAGGATATATTAAAGATTGATAAGATTAAAGATTATATCGCCTCGACCGATACGATCTCCGGCATACGTAGGGTCACCGACGATTCCTATGTCACAAAGACACTCGGTGAAAATACCGTGTTTAATATCTACCTGCAACACAATGTTTATTACCATGACCCATATCATTCGGACTATGACACCGATAGTGAATTTATTACCCGTGTCGCATTTGAAGAGGGTGAGACCCTCACGGCGAAAAGCAGTAACTACACAAAGCAACACGACGACCCGATTGATGTTGATGTAGAGGGGACAACATTGAGTTGGCGCTTCGGCTCGGCAGATGGTGAAGAATTTACAGGCACTGAGACGGTGAGCGGTGATGTTCATCTATACGCCTACATCACCCATGATGTTGAATTCCGCGACTGGGATGATGATGCGCTGACCCTTGATAGCACAACCTACTCCTGGCAGGTGGAACATGGGAAAGAGCCGACCGACTTTAACGCCCCAAGAAACGTTGATATACCGGCGAAAGACGGGAAATATGAATTTGTCGATTGGAGTGTCAGTGACGGTTCAACCATAAAAGGACGAAATACCATCAACGATGAGTATGGCGATAAGGCTATAACAACCCCCTATATCTTCACCCCGAGTTCCGAGGAATCACCGGCTCTCAGCCTTGTTGCGGAGGTTAGTTTTGATGATGAGGATTACAACCGTTTTTATAATACCAATAATTTTAAAGAGAAAAATTTCACTAATAGGTTAGGATTTGAACTTACATCAAGACTACCGGACGATGATGAAATAGATCTATCCGGCTACAGCATAACCTATCGCCTTGATAAAAACGATAGTTGGGTGGACTGGGCTGACCTTGCCAACATAAAAAACAGTGACGTATACACATTATATTACAAGGTCAAACATGATGATTACATCGGCAGTATCACCGGAAATGTCAATATAACAATCAATCCGGTTGAAATTGAGATTGATGTTCAGGACATCAGTGTACAGCAGGGGACTGCTCCAAGTTTAACACAGACCGAGCTGGATGACTACCTATCGAATGCAATTGCTAACTCCTCTAACAATTATGGCAACCAGAACGCTCTATTTAATAAGGTAGGTTCACCGACATTAAACGTAGCTCAAACAGCTAACCATAACGCGCCTGCACGATATTCCGATGTATTGTCACTTGATTTCACTATCGGCAACAGTGGCTCTATAGATACATCACAAAATGGCGTTACCATCTACACTAAATCGAACTTTGTGATAACAGTTAACCATGGTGACCTTGTTGTAAACTCCACCGCCGCACCACAGCCCAATAACGGTGACGACATTACACCAACTCCCGTTCCCGTCTTAGCCGCCGCCGCGGCCCCGGTGCCCGGGGTACTGCCGACACCGGCAGCAGACGATGAGGAGACGGAAGATGAACCTGAGACCGAAACCATCGACGATAATCCCACACCGCAAGGCGGCACGACGCAGGAAGATGACGAGACCCCGACGACCGAGACCATTGAGGATGACGAGGTAGCGACCGCCTCATTTGAGGAGGAGAACTCTAACGGGCTACTTATCCTACTCGCTATTATCGCACTACTTGTTGTTGCAACCGGCACCGTGGTAGCGGTCAAGGTTACAGGCAAAAGAAACCGAAAGGTAATGTAGCGTAATTCGAAAAGCGGCGATCGATTGATCGCCGCTTTAGTGTTGTGAATCTATTTCCCGAGTGTCC
>CAYJMO010000062.1:746-12599 GCA_964371365.1 uncultured Oscillospiraceae bacterium | reverse complement strand
TTTTTATGTTATTATTAGCAAAACAATTCTTACAATAATAAGGAAAAAAAGATGATTACATTGGAAAATGGTCAAAAGGTGGAGTTTGATGCCGGACGGGAGGCTTTTTGGCACACCAGCTCCCATATACTTGCGCAGGCGGTGAAGCGGCTCTATCCCGACGCACAGCTTGCTATAGGACCCGCAATATCCAGCGGGTTTTATTATGATATAGACTGCGAAACTCGTTTCACAGAGGACAAGCTCGCCGAAATCGAGGCGGAGATGATAAAAATCACAAAGGAAAATCATCGACTTGAGCGCTTTGAACACCCCAAAAATGAGGCGCTCGAACTGCTCAAAGATCAGCCCTATAAATATGAAATGGCAATTGATTTGCCCGACGACGCTATCATCTCTTTCTATAAACAAGGAGAGTTTTGCGACATGTGTGCAGGACCGCACCTGTCCCACACCGGCACGGTCGGGGCGGTGAAGCTCACCGGCAGTACCGGCGCATACTGGCGCGGCAACAGCAAAAATAAGATGCTACAACGCATATACGGCGTCTCTTTCGAGAATCCGAAAAAGCTAAAAGCCCACCTCGCCGCTGTGGAGGAGGCTAAAAAGCGCGACCATAATAAAATCGGACGTGAACTGGAATACTTCACCACCGCCGAGGATGTTGGTCAGGGTCTTCCCATCCTACTGCCCAAGGGCGCGCGCGTCATCCAACTGCTACAGCGCTTTGTGGAGGACGAGGAGCAACGCCGCGGCTATCTTCTCACCAAAACCCCGTTGATGGGCAAAAGCGATATTTATAAGATAAGCGGTCACTGGGATCACTACCGTGACGGCATGTTCGTCATCGGTGATGCGGAAAAGGACGAGAGCTCATGTCTTGCACTGCGCCCCATGACCTGCCCGTTCCAGTATCAGGTGTTTTTAAACCGCAAACGCAGTTATCGTGACCTGCCGATGCGCCTCGGTGAGACCAGCACCCTTTTTAGAAATGAAGATTCCGGCGAGATGCACGGGCTTATCCGTGTGCGCCAGTTCACCATCAGCGAAGGGCATCTGATTGTCCGCCCGGATCAGCTCGCAAAGGAGTTTTCCGACTGTTTGGAGCTCGCGCGCTATATGCTCGATATCATAGGTCTTGAGGAGGATTGCAGCTACCGTTTCAGCCGCTGGGATCCAAACCGAACCGACAAGTATGAGGGCACCGCCGAGCAGTGGGAAGAGGCGGAGAGCGTGATGGAGGAGATATTAAAAGAGCTGAATGTCGGCTATGTCGAGGGTATCGACGAGGCGGCGTTCTACGGACCAAAACTGGACATACAAATAAAGAACGTCCACGGCAAGGAGGACACACTCATCACGCTACAGATAGACATGCTCCTCGCCGAGAAATTCGGCATGGAGTACATCGGTGAGGACTCTGCACCGCACAACCCCTATATTATCCACCGCACCTCCATCGGCTGTTATGAGCGCACACTTGCCCTATTATTAGAGAAATACGCCGGAGCACTGCCGGTCTGGATGATGCCGGAGCAGGTGCGCATTGTGCCGATAAGTGACGCCCACCACGACTATGCCGAGGAGTTGGAAAAACGCCTCTCGAACGATGGAATCCGTGTATCCGCCGACTATCGCAACGAGAAGATGGGATACAAAATACGTGAAGCACAACTGGAAAAAATCCCCTACATCCTGGTCGTGGGTGACAAGGAGGTAGAGGACAGGACGGTTGCGGTGCGCTCACCGCGCTGTGAGGATTTCGGCGGTGTCAAGCCGATCGACGAGTTTGTAGATATGATACTCTCACAAATTGAGAGCAAGATGAGGTAGTTACGATCCAACCAGCACCCTATTCATGCGACGTACCGCGGTTTTTAGATACTCCGCCGCCTGTCGACATTCGTCCGGGGTGTTGTCGGGCGAAAAACTGATACGCAGTGCCGAGGCTATGCGCTCCGGTGACAGCGACATGGCGGTGAGCGTCTTGCTGTTCGCACCCTTTGAGCAGGACGACCCTGCCGAGACCATCAACCCGAGCTCGTCCAGAGCACGTTGCAAAACCGCACTTTGGGTGTCTTTAAAAGATAGATTGAGTATGTAAGGGGAGGCATTTTTCGGCGAGTTGATCACATAATCAAGCCCACCCAGCTCACCGAGCAGAACATCACGCAGTTCCCCGACAACTTGTGCGCGGTGTGCGACAGTGGTACGCAGTTGCCTGCTGACCTCACCGAGTGCCGCTATTCCGGCTACATTTTCGGTGCCGCACCTTATCCCGTTTTCCTGACCGCCGCCGACCATGACCGGCTCATAGTTCACACCGGCACGCAGATATAGTGCGCCGACCCCTTTGGGTGCACCGACCTTGTGACCCGACAGTGTATATGCATCGACACCGCCGAGCTCGACCGGCAAACTCTGTTTTAGATAGCCCTGAACCCCATCACAGAAGATAGCGGCGCGCCGATTTTTTTGCCGCACCTTACCTACTATGTCGGCAAAGTCAAATATTGCACCGGTCTCGTTGTTGACATGCATGACACAGACCATCGCGGTTTTGTCGTCCACCCTTGCTATGACCTCATCCGGGTCTATGATGCCGTCGGCGCTCGGGAGAACCTTTCGCAGTTTTACCCCGTGCATTATGGCAAGTCGCTCCAACGTCATGCCGACACTCGGGTGCTCATAACCGCTCACCACAATATTTTCAGCATAGCCACGACGTGCATAATAAAGCCCCGTGATACCGATGTGATTTGCCTCGGTGCCACCGGAGGTGAAATATACGCTTGCCGGCTTGACCGACAGCACGGCGGCAACACATCGCCGAGCGTCGGAGATGATATCCTCACAATGCATACCGCTCTCATAAACGGCGGAGGGGTTCGCAAAACTCTCGCGCAGAGTGTCTGCAACAAGCTGTGCTACATCGGGTGCGACCTTGGTGGTTGCAGCGTTGTCAAGGTAGATCATGGTTATTTGATTCCTTTTGGGTTAATGATTTAGGAGAAAAACATGGAGTTTAAAGAAAACATCTTCACCCTCTCAAAGACTGACGCAGAGCGCGCCGAGGCAATCGCAATTCTTTATACCGAGGGGATCTATATCGAGGATTATTCCGATATAGAGACACAAGCACCAATTATAGCGCACTGCGACCTTATAGAGCAGGAGCTTCTCGAACGGGAACGGGAACAGGTCATTCTACACATCTATACCCCCATCGACGATGAGGGTGAGGGTCTGATAAGAGATTTTTGCCTGCATCTCGATAGGGAGAGCATTGCATATCGATTGATGACCGATAAGGTGGACGAAGATGACTTTGCAAACAGCTGGAAAAAACACTATCATCCGCTGTTTATAGGTCCTTTCGCGGTCGTGCCGTTGTGGGAAGATATCGAGACAGACGCAATAAAAATAACGCTCGATCCCGGCATGGCTTTTGGACATGGTGGTCATGAAACTACATCGCTCTGCCTTGAATGTCTTGCAGATGTTATCGGCAGAGGGGACAGGGTTTTGGATGTAGGATGTGGAAGTGGTATTTTGGCGATTGCCGCCAAAAAGCTCGGAGCAGATTATGTTGCCGCCGTCGATATCGATCCGGTTGCCGTCGCCGTCGCAAAAAGCAACGCCGAACTGAACAATGTCGAGATAGATATACAAAACGGTGACCTTGCCGAGGCGATCGAGGGCGATTTTGAGGTCGTGTGCGCCAATATAGTCGCATCTGCAATAATTGCACTTGCCCCACAGATTTTACCTTTGCTGTCTTCGCGAGGTGTCTTTATATCGAGCGGTATTATCGAGGAACGAGCCGACGAGGTCGCCACCGCCCTGACCGAGAGCGGCTTTGCGATTGAACAAGTCTTTCGCAAAAACGGATGGGTCGCACTGCGTGCGGTCGCATTAGATGCGAGCCCTTTGCAGTCATGACCACCATGTTGCCATATGCACTCCCTGATGGGGTTGCATAGGACATACTATGTCGTGCCCTCGCTTGCGGCTACCGCGCTACCCCTTTTCGGCGAAATGGCTAACGATGTTTTTTGCCGTTTTTCTGTTAATTCCTGCCGCTACAAACTCCTCCTCATCCGCTTTTTTCATCTTTGCGAGAGTTTTAAAGGTTGCAAATAATTTTTTTTGGGTCGCAGGACCTACGCCGTCAATGCCTACAAGGTTGCTCGCGTAGGTCTTTGTCTTTGCCCTCTTTTTTTCATACGATATTGCAAATCGGTGGGTCTCATCCTGAATTTTGGTTATAAATGAAAATATCTCCTTGTGGGGGGAGAGCGCAATCTCACCCTGCTCACAAATAAGCCCTCTCGTTCGGTGGCGGTTGTCCTTGACCATTCCGAAAAACGGCACTTTTTCAAACTCGGTGCCCTTTGATGCCTTTCGTGCCGCCGACAGCTGACCCGCACCGCCGTCCAGCAAAACGAGGTCGGGCAGGGTCGCAAACTCCTCGTCGGTCTTGCGGTTATAGTTGTCGATACGCCTTGTGAGCACCTCATTTATGGAGGCATAGTCGTCGGTGCCGCTCACCGTTCTCATCGCAAAACGACGATATGCCGCCTTATATGGCTTTGCGTCCTTTATCACAATCATGCCGGCGACGGAGCTCCCCTCGCCCCAGTTGCTGATGTCGTACGCCTCGATACGGTGGGGAGGTGAATCGAGCGAGAGTAGCTCGGCAACGCTGTCTAACAACCTCTCCAACCTGCCGGTTCTGCCGGCATCCCGTGTCAGTCGCTCCGACGCGTTGACCCTCGCCATCTCGACAAGCGACTTTTGATCCCCTTTTTGTGGTATTATTAAAGTGACTGCACTGCCACGTTTTTCGCTGAAAAGTTGCTCGAGCAACTCCATGCCGTCAAAACCCTCGTCTAAGATAATCCGCTTTGGAATCTGCAACTCGGTGCTGTAATACTGTAGCAAAAACTCCTCACGCAGGCTTCCCTGTTCCGGATTTTCAAAGACAAATTCCCTCTTGTCGAACAGTCGCCCTCCTCGAAATCGCAACACCGCGACGGCGGCTCTGGTGCCGAAAAACACGACCGACACAACATCCTGCTCCAATTTGCCGGACAGACTGACACGCTGACCCTTGTGCATACGTTTTATCGCATCAATCTGGTTGCGCAGGACGGCGGCATTTTCAAACCGCAGAGCCTCTGCCTCCTCATTCATGCGGGTCTGTAAAATAGAAAGTATTTCCTTTTGTCCTTTGGTGATAAGGGTGGTCGCACCCTCCACCAACTCGAGATATTTCTCCCTCGATATTTTGCCGTTACAAAGTCCTATGCACCGCCCTATATGGTGGTTGAGACAGGCGCGAGACCTGCCGATATCACGTGGAAATACTCGGTTACAGATGGGCAGTCGAAAGGCGGTGTTTGCCGTCTCGGTAATCTCCTTTACCGCAAAGGAGCTGGTGAAAGGACCTATATATCGCGCCGTGTCCTTCTCCTTTTGGAGCACCGCACGTATTCGAGGATATTCCTCGTCCGTTATCTTAACATAGCTATAACCCTTGTCGTCTTTGAGCAGAATGTTGTATTTTGGACTATGCAATTTTATCTGGGAGCACTCCAGCACCAGTGCCTCAAACTCACTGTTCGTAACGATGGTGTCAAAATCCTCCACCGCCTCGACCATACGCTGAACCTTGAGTTCCTTGACACTCCCACCGAAATATTGCGAGACACGCTTTTGCAACTGTTTTGCTTTTCCGACATAGATAACACACCCTCCCTTACCCTTCATGATATACACGCCGGGTAAAAGAGGGAGTGATTTTGCTTTATATAATAGTTCCTGCTTAGTCACTAATCAATAGTTCCTGCTTGGTCACTTAAAGAAAGTGCAACCAATTAATCAGAAAAACCGGAGTTGACGAGCTTAACAAGACCCTCAACCGCCTCAATTTCATCCTGACCGTCCGCAATGACGCGGATGGTGGTACCGCCTACAATGCCGAGCGAAAGAACTCCGAGGAGACTTTTTGCGTTGACACGACGCTCCTCCTTCTCAACCCAGATAGAGGAACGGAACTCGTTCGCCTTTTGGATAAAAAAGGTTGCAGGGCGCGCATGTAAACCTACTTGATTTTCAACCGTCACTTCTTTAATAATCATACCGACACTCTTCCTTTCGACATAAGCTATATATAAATAATACTAAAAATACTCACCCATGTCAAGCTATATCATGAATTTTGGTTATTATGGTTAATTAGGCGAGGTTGTCCTCCACAAATTTTGCCACATCACCGACGGTTTTAAACTGTTCGGCGGCATCGTCCGGTATTTCAACCCCGAATTCATCCTCGATACTCATCACAATGTCGACAACGTCAAGCGAGTCGGCATCAAAATCCTCCACAAGGCTGGAGTCTTTTGTAATCTTGTCGATGTCAATATCGAGCTCTTCACTTATAATCTCTCTAATCTTATCAAAAATCATTTTGTCCTCCGTTTCTTCGTTGTTGTTGTATACAAATATATTCTTTAAACAAATTTATAATGCTTTTTTTGGAGTTTGTCAAGTGTTTTTTTATAAATTTCGTTTATTTTACATAAAATGCACAGGATTTGTTAAAAAGCCGCCTTGTCAGAGCCTCTTTTTTTCTTCGCTATGTCAAAGATATAAGGTGAGAAAACCTCGTATTAATTTTGTAGTCAACTATTGATATATATTTCTTTTTGTGATAATATTAATAAAGGGTTATTATAACCTAATAAATATGGGGGTGAGTTCTTTGAAAAAAAGGCTTCATCAATTACTTCTGATTATCGGTGCGGTGTTAGCACTGTTTGTAATCACTGTCGGGGTGGTTCGGTTTAACTATGACCTTAATTATGAGCTGGAAAAACTTTTGGAAGACCAGTTGACCGACACCGCTATGCAACAACAGGTCGCCTTTAACAACGAGCTTGCGACCGGTAGGGCGATGCTGGATCATATAGCAAAAGCACTGCCTTTTTTCGGACATGACGAGGAATCGATTCTCGAGTTTTTAGGCACCCTCGACGACGAGTTTAAGTTTGAGAATATAATGCTTATCGAGATGCACGGCAGAGGAATGCTCGGCGATGGGTCACACGCCGATATATCCGATACCGAGCATTTTAAACGTGCCTCCGAGGGGGAGACGCTCACCACAACACCCTATGTGTCGGAGTTTACCGGCAACACTGTCTTGGCAATCGCCGCGCCACTCATGTATGAGGGGGAGGTCGCCGGTGTCATTGCGGCGGAGTATTCGCTCGACTACCTGACCGAGAGCCTCAGCCTTACCATGTCGGAGGATAAAGGTTATGCAATGGTTGTCGACAGCGACGGTAATGTTCTTTTATCCACCGATGAAAGATACGACAGTTTTGAAAATCTCACCAATGCCGAGTATGTTAGCAAATCAACCGATGAAATTGCGCACGACCTTACATACGGTCATCTCGGGCGAATACGTTTCACCATGGACTCGGTTGAGAAGTTGGCGGAATACCGTCCACTCGACACAAACGGTTGGTCACTTGTATTTGTCGCCACTGCCGAGGAGATCTCAGAGGGAGCCACCACAATCTCCAACAACGTGGTAATCCTCAGTGTCTCGATAATCTGCTTTATGGCACTGATTGCACTGTATATATTAAGAGTTAGGCGTGACAACCAAAAAAGGATAGAACAGCTTGCGTTCTACGACGAACTGACCGGCATACCAAACCTTGTCAAATTCAAGATGGACACAAAGGAAATCATCACAAAACATCCCGAAAAGCAAGGTATAGTTGTCATGTTTGACGTGGTCAACTTCAAGGGAATAAACGAGATGTTCGGGTTTGAGCTCGGCGACAAGGTGCTCAAAACCATCGCAGAGAACGGCAACACCGTCACCGATGTGACATTTCGACATGCGAGGGTTGGGGTGGACGAGTTCATGTTCTTCTCTTCTAACGGACTTTTTGAGGATATGAAGACCACCACCTCTTTCTATGAAACGCAGTTCAAAAGAATGTTGCCGGAACTTTCCAAGCATCAATTCTCCTTCCGATACGGTCGGTATGTGATCGAGCCTGGGAATACCGATATTAACGATATTG
Organism: uncultured Oscillospiraceae bacterium; assembly: GCA_964371365.1. Classification (GTDB taxonomy): domain Bacteria; phylum Bacillota; class Clostridia; order Oscillospirales; family Ruminococcaceae; genus CAYJBH01. The sequence goes on along the minus strand of CAYJMO010000062.1, from coordinate 4,491 downwards.
TCAACAAGACGGTCATCGCACATAGCTTCGCAAAGGTCGAGGGTGGCAGTGCTTTTTGGGATTATGACGATCGTTTTAAACAAAAGGTTCTGCGCACCACCGAGATATCGAATAAGATGGAGGATGCGCTCTTAAACGGTGAGTTCAAGCTCTTTTTACAGCCGAAATACCGCATTACCGACTCAATGATAGTCGGCGCCGAGGCGCTTGTGCGTTGGATAGAGCCGTGTGGTTCTATGGTGTACCCTAACGAGTTCATCCCACTGTTTGAGACCAACGGATTTATCGTAAAATTAGATCTCTCGATGCTTGAAAATGTATGTAAAACAATAAACAGATGGAGGAGCGAGGGCAAGACGTGCGTGCCGATTTCGGTAAACTTCTCACGAGTGCACCTGCGCAATCCAAATTTTGTTGATGATATCAAAGCCATTACCGAGAAGTACGATACCCCGAGAGAACTCATTGAGGTGGAGCTGACCGAGACAACGGTCACCGAGAATGAGCAGGAGCTGAAAACTCTCCTCGAGAGTCTGCATCATGCCGGTTTCTCCATCGCCATCGACGACTTCGGTGCCGGATATTCCTCGCTCGGTATGCTTAAAAACTTCAAGGTAGATACCCTTAAATTAGACAAGAGCTTTTTTGAAAGGCATACCGACGAGCGTGGCGACATAGTAATAGACGGCATAACGAAATTAGCTCAAAGCCTGTACATGCACACCGTTGCGGAGGGGATAGAAAAGCCGGAGCAGGTGGAACTGCTCAAAAAGGTTAACTGCGAGACGGCGCAAGGCTATTTTTACGCAAAACCCATGACGCTCGAGGATTTTGAACGGCTCTGCTATTCTGATGAGCAATAAATAACCGAAAGAAATGTTTTGATCAGAATTTTATCAAAAGACATATTATTGAAATGGTACGACATATTTTTCCCGATACTGTTAATATCGGTCTTTTTCTCGTTGCCGCTTTTATTCCTGCCGGACACCACCGTATATCTTGAAAATGCCGAGTTTTTTGCCGGCGAGGGTGCATCCTACAGTGCGTATCGCGGTCCTGTTGTGCCGGTTTTAATCATGCTGATGGGCAAGCTGTTCAGCTATACCGTCGGCGGTTTGAAGCTCGGTTTTTTCTTTGTCTACCTCCTTTTTGCAGTGTCGGTTATGGCGATACTGCTACTGCTTGATATCCACAAGAAGATCGGTCGAGGCGGCGTCTGGCTGCTTGCCACCTTTGTCCTTTTTTTTAATGTCGTCCTGCTGACCTACTCCCACTCGGTTCTGACAGAGTTTTTTGTGATAACGCTCACCGCATGTTATCTCGCGCTTATGCTCTGCATGGGTCGGGTTAAAAACGGTGTCATAAAACAGGTGTTAATCGCACTCATCACCGCAGTAGCGCTGGTGTTATCCTATGGGATAAAGCAGATGTTTTTTCCTATAATACTGCTTTCATGGGCAGGGTTCACCGTAGTTGAGCTGACGCGCCACTTCACCCTCAAGAGATTGGCGGCGCAAGGCGTGGTGCTTGTCCTGCTCGGTGCTATGCTGCTGTCCTACATTACGACATATGCCACACTCACCGACGGTGGCAACATGGAGGGGGACTCGGTGGACAGCTATGCCGGCAGTTTTCTTATCGATGGATTGCGATATTTCGAACCGGTGGGCAGTATAAACTATGACGGACAACCCACGACCGTTAATATTAACGACCGCTTTATCGAGCCGATAACAACCTTTGAGTATGTTTTCGAGCCGGGTCTTGTCGGTTCTCTCAAATACCTTTTCACCTGTTTTGTGAACGCCCCCGACCGCTTTATCGCGAGCTATGTAGCAAACTATAAAATAGTTTCGGGGGTAATCGTATGCGAAGTAGTGGGGATAACAAGAAAGCACACCTATGCCACCGAGACCATCGTCTTTAACTCGCTGTACGAGAGCGGTATATGGGTGGAATTTTTTAAGGGAAACACCACGGGACTGCTCGGGGCATATCCCGACGGCATCGGAACGGCGCTCTCACAAGCGAGCTTTTCCCATCAGGTGGTGCAGTTCGGGCTTGCTTCCAATCTCCTTTTCAACACCCATTATGCCGATCTTTCCATCATGTTTCACACCGTTATCAACTTCCTTGCACCGTTAATACTACTGCTGTCTGTCGCACTGCTTATCGCGTCCAAAAAGTATACATTTATCAACAAAAAGCTCTGCATCATCAACATATTTATCTCCTCTAATGTCTTTCTCTATATTTTCTTTTTGGCGGTAACCGCGCAAAACATTGAGCGATATGGCATACCTATGATTCTGTTTAACGGTCTGTTTTGGATTATTAACTCCGCCTACCTCGCCTCATTTATATTTTTATCGGCAAAAAAACAATACGCAAAATTTGGGGAAAATAGATCGGTATGATATTTCATATAAAAAACAAACCATACATCGTCGGCATATCGTTGCTCGCCGTCGTCCTATTTTTATACTGCGCCGCGACGGAGCTTGCCGGTGGGAGTGTGTTCGGGTTTGGGGTTTATATTCTTTTGAGCGGTATATTAATCTTCCTCCCCGGACTTGCCCTTTGCGACCTACTAATGCCCGAGATGTCGATTGCCGGTCGATTTTCGGTATCCTATATCCTTGGAATTGCGGTTTTGTGGGTGAGTTTTGTGTTTTTTGGTTGGTTTGCAAAGCTTGCACCGTGGGCTATATATCTGATGTATCTGCCGGCTCTATCTCTTGCCGGTTATAAGATAATGCGCATGGTGAAATCCTACAAAGAAAAAAGACCGGGGTTAAAGCCGGTTATTTCTCAAAATATATTTGTGTTGAACGCACTGATGCTCTGCATTGCCGCCGGAATATTTATCTATATCTTCACCGGCGTTTTCCGACTTGCACATGCCGAAGTCGCCGGAAATATGCAGTACCATCAGGACATGATGTGGAGCATCGGCAACGGCGTGGCGGTGCGGTTTGGCTCGCCACTTGTGGACCTGCGCTCGGTCGACGGGCTCTTGCACTACCACTACCTGTCCGACGCTGTTGTCGGATTTATCGCACTTGCTGGCAATCTGTCGGTCTACAATGCCGCCGCTTATTACAACTACCCAATATTGATAGCCGTGTTGAGCATAGGCATGTACGGCGCTGCCTCCGCCTTTAATACCCAAAAGAAATTTGCGGCACTCCTGCCGTTTGGGCTGTTATTCCTGCACGGTTTTGACGGACTGATGAGTGCGAACTACACCCGCAACTACAACGGCGTTATAGCGGCAAGCGCGCTGTCGTGCGCGGTGCTCTACCTCGTTGCGATTTCACTTGAACATAGGTTTACAATAAAGAGCGGCACAAAATTCTGTATCGGCTTTATCCTTGCGATGTGCGCACTGCTCATGAGCAAAAACCTCTATGGCATACTAATCCTGTGCGCTATCGCGGCGGCGGTGATATTCTCACTCATAGTTAACAGACGGCTATATCGCTTTCAGCTGTTGCTTGCCGCACTCGGTGGGGCGACGTTTTTCCTGCTTTGGCAGACGATATTTCGCTTTGCACTCAACAACCTTGTCATAAAGAGTTGGAAAGAGCTGCCGGATCTGCTATACGAGACGTTCTCCTGGGCACCGTTTTGTGTGATACTCTATCTTATCAGTCTTGTTTTCAGCCTAATTAACATTAAAAAACTCTCTTTTTTGCGACTGCTTGTCAATGCGGCGGGGGGTGGAAAAATATAAAAAAAA
>CAYJMO010000062.1:0-736 GCA_964371365.1 uncultured Oscillospiraceae bacterium | reverse complement strand
TCAATGCGGCGGCGGTGGGAGGATTGATTGCCTATTACCTGTTCTTTCACTATTCCTCCTCCCAGACCTATTTCCTGCTCGCCGCAATCTTCTTTATGTGGTACTGCGGTGTCGAGCTGTTGCCGATTATACTAAAAAGAAGATATGGCATTGTGTTGAGTGTTCTCTTAGCGGTCGTTACACTGTACGGCACCGCCACCATGATTCTCCCCGAGATGAGGGTGGGCGTTCAGGTGGCACTGCGTTGCCTCGACCTGCGACCGGAATACCCATACTACGGCAACACCGTCACCGCGGGGGATGAACAGGCGGCACTCTGGCTCAAGGAGAACATGGACTATGATGAGGTGTTTGCCACCAATCGAAATGCGCAGAACATGGAGATAGGCGAGGGCACATGGCACTACTACACCGCAGTCTCGGAACGTCAAAGCTTTGCGGAGAGTTGGCGTTATGCGATGGACTACGGCACCGACTACTTTGTGATGCGCCACAACTTAGAGGAGGTCAGCGACGTGCTGTTTCGTGCCGAGACGACCGACGAGGCGTTCGCAATCGCACGTGAGCATGACATAGACTACCTGTTAATGAGCACCGCCGTCAGAGAGCACCCGTTTGAGGGGGCAGGTCCTGTGTACGAGAATGAGAGCGCGAGAATATATAAAGTGGAGTGACAATATGGTCACTCCACTCAGAATTTTAACCCTTTATTCTCAGTTCCTCCAACGTCGGCTCA
>CAYJMO010000061.1:6813-12756 GCA_964371365.1 uncultured Oscillospiraceae bacterium | reverse complement strand
AAAGCCTTTCTGGTATTTGCTTTGTCAAAAGGCGTTATACGAAGCAAATATTTTTTATCATCATTTGTTATAACACAAAACTTTTTATCACACGACCAACCTTTTTCTATAGGTGTCATTGACTTTAAATTAAGCTGTTTCATAATATCTACCATTATCACACGACCTTTAACTTTTTTATTATACTCTAAATTTCAACTAAAAGCTACAAAGATAGTACAAGATTTTTTATATCAAATTCCTGTTATCGGCAATAAAGATTGCGTTTTAAATTAATTACCATTGGTGTTTTGCCGATAATGTGTTGTACTAATATCAATAGCTTAAGAGGGCGAATAGATATATTATATATCGGTAGCAGAAATTGCAATTAAATGGAAAATATCAGAGCGAAGTGCACGCAATTATGAGTTTTGTTGCGGTGACTTAATTATACTCTATTTTTATGACTTTTTCTCTTTATATTTTTCTTACTGTCCAATATGTATTGTACACCTATAGTAGAAGAGCAGCTTAATCTGTTATATAAATTGATTTCATGTTTTCATTATGGTATAATATAACGGACGAGAATCGTGGGAATTCTTATATCATAATTTAACATAAAATCATCTTACACAAGGAAAAGCAAATGAACATCAGACAAGAACAGGCAAGGGACTATAAAATCGTAGAGGACTTAGTGAAATATGCTTTTGAAACAGCGGAACATTCGGACGGGAACGAGCATAATTTAGTTGCGAGCCTTAGAAAAAGTGAGGGCTTCATCGACGAGTTATCCTTAGTAGCACAAGAAAACGGCGAAATACTCGGACATATTATTTTCACTAAAGCAAAGATAGGCAATGTAAACGGACTTGCCCTTGCACCACTTTCGGTATCGCCACAAGCTCAACGAAAAGGCGTCGGTACTGCTTTGATGAAAAGAGGACACGAGATTGCAAAATCCATGGGTTATGACATTATTGTTGTTTTAGGCAGTGAAAAATATTATCCGAGAGTTGGGTATAAACCTGCAAGCCTTTTAGGCATTAAAGCTCCTTTTGACGTGCCCGACGAGAATTTTATGGCAATCAGTTTAACCGGTAGTGATGAACTAATCCATGGTACGGTGGAGTATGTCAAAGAGATTTTCGAGGCTTGAATACAGCTTAATTAGACATTGACACAAAACACCTTTTGCGCTACGATTATTATGTCAAGTGGCAAAACATTATAAACCGGCACATTAAGGAAATTAACACCTTTACCCGATGATTACTGAATTTTATTAACAAATGTGAGGTTCTTATGCTACCGACTTTTGAGTTGTTCGGTCAAACAATATATAGCTATGCCTTTTTTTGGTACATAAGATTTACACTACTATTTATTTTTAGTTTTTTTTACAATCGCAGCGGTGTTGCCGGCAGGCTCCCCACCTTGGATTTTATATCAATTTATGCGCTTTTTATCGTGGCTGCAATATACGGCAGTAAATTAATGGGGTATTTGATTAACGTCATGGGTACGGGCGAGGGTATCGGTGTTATTTTCAGCATGTCTATGCGTGTTTTTGAAGAGACTTACGGCAGAAATATGCTCTATGGTGGCATGGCGGCGGTGCTATTGGTCTGTTTTGCTTACAGTAGAATTTTTAAAATACCGTTAAAAAAGATATTTGGGATTTTCGTCCCGTTTGCAGGTTTGTTAATCTTCTTCTTGCGGCTCGGGTGTTTTAGCGCCGGATGTTATTACGGCGTGCCTTTGTTTGTATTTTCCTACGCACTTTTCCGGTTTGTCATCGAGTTTTTCCGTGGGGATGTGCAGCGGGATATATTATTCCTGTCGCTAAGCCAGTGGGTGTCGCTCGCGGCCGCGGTGGTGATTGCCGTTTGGTATCTAAAGTACAGGTCAAAAACCATTGACCATCATAATGTAGGGGCGACCCTGTGTGGTCGCCCGATCTCGTTTAACGTGCTCGCCCGTAATTGACGATGTGCACCCCGGTCGGGCGGCCACATAGGGCCGCCCCTACACCCTTGCAATTAAATCCGTATCTAAAGTACAGGTCAAAAACCATTGACAAATCACATGAAAAGTAATAAAATTAAGATGTAAATTATATAGGGAACGAATTTACTATATTAAAAGATAATATAAGAAAGATTACACTTATCCTTGTCTCGGTGCTGTTGATAATCGCCGCACCGCTTTATCTTGGGTGTGGTAGTAATAATAATACCACCGTGGAATTTACCGAGGAAGAGACGGAGGAAGAGACGTAGGAAGAGGAAGAGGCGGAGGAGTTGACCATCTATGTCGGTCAACAACATACATTTGTAGCACCGGATAGAGCTACAAAAATTCGTGTTAATGGAAATAGTGCTAAGGCGATCTCTAATTTCAAAATTATTGGCGTTACCCCCGGAATAATTTATGTTCAAATCTTGAATAGTGTCGATTCAATACTGGATACAGTCCTCGTACACGTTGTAGAACCGACAGAAATAGATCTTTTTGAAAAGTATCCAAACTTCCCGAAATCTATAAGCATTGAGGTGGGGGAGAGTGACTCCTCTATATTAAACGCTTTGACGAACAATGTACAACTTGTTCTTGGTGTACATAATACCGATATCGCAACCATATCGAATGAGGGCATAGTTATCGGCGTTGAAAAGGGCAATACGTCGGTTACGGTTGTAATATACAACAGTACCGAACCCTTGATACAATACGCCGCAGAGATACCGATAGTGGTGACCGAACCGGATCCGGCGGGGCAGGACACCGACGAGGATGAAGACGACACCCCTGCCGAAGATACCACCGACCCCACCGAGCAGGCAGGCAATAACATCGTCTACCTCGGCAGTTATAGCGGGACAACGACCATTCAAAGCACCATAACCTTGCAGGCTTTTGACGGTTTGTTCGCGTCGAACTATGTGCCGCGGCAATTCTCACCGACCGAGCTCAGCTTTAGCAGTAATGACACGAGCGTGGCAACGGTGGATGCAAACGGTGTTATAACCGGTGTTTCCGCCGGCACGACATACATCAATGTCACCAAAGGGTCATTCGCCGACAGCAACCCCATAACAAGGTACCTTATAACCGTCCTCGACCTGTCAAAACTGCCGATGAATATGCCGAATTATGTGAATGTATATCTCGATAATCCCGGCTATCAATACCCTCTAACCGCTAATGAGTTGGGTAACTACCGTGTCAGCAGCGTTTCGGCATACAACAACCTCGGCACCACCGGCGCGCTCCGAGACCTGTCTATAGCCGGCAATGTGGGCGGACAGCTGTTGAGCTTCACCGCCACCGCTGTGGGTGAGGTGATGATTAAGTTTGATTTGAGCTTGAACGACACAAATATAACGACAACCCACCACATGATTGTAAATGTCTATGATGCACCGCCGGTGCGGGAACAACCCGAAACACCCCCGCCGACCGATGGCGGCGGTATTCTGCCGGATGATATTTATCCTGAGGAGGAAATTTACCCGGGGGATGATACACCATAAATTGAAAATGCGGTGACATTGAGAACCGACCAACTCAGATGAATTTGTAGGGGATAATACTTACATCGTCCCGAAAATAAAACTAACACATCTGCTCGACAATCTCGTATCGTTCTTCGGGGTTGAATGACAATATTTCTTGTGTGTATTTTAACAAAGGGTATATGTGTGGAGGTGCGTTTTGTTTCGATTAATCTACCGAGTTACTGTTCCCATAATATTGTTGCTCGTATGGCTCATCATTAACGAAAGTGCCACTTTAACTCACATTATAAGCGGCGTGGTTGTGACGAGCATATGTTTATTCGTTACAAACCGCCTGCTCGGTTATAGTTATAAGAACGCTTTTTTTCTACCGCCGATACGCTTTGTTGTGTACCTTGTTTTTCTGTTGAAAAAAATATATCTATCCGGAATCAAAGCCACGGGACATATCCTCAAAGGAGATGTGTCCCCTTGTTTTATTGCCACAAAGATAGATAGTGAGTTAAAAAATGTTTATCTCCATGATATTTTAGCTACATCAATAACCCTGACACCTGGCACAATTACGATAGACAACAAAGACAAGGAGTTGACCGTTCTGTCAATGTATAAGGACAACCCCGCAACCGAATTGGAGCACCGACTGTTAGCGGTTATGAAAGGCTCTCAAAGTTATGGTCCTTCTCCCCCGAAAAACAACACATCCTCTCGGCATTAATTCCGTCTATCTATGCCCGTGTCAATATCCTCCCCGATAGGCGCGATATTTTTGCTCGGCAACCTCGTATCGTTTTCAAAGTTGAATGACTATATGAATAGGATAAAGGAGCGTGAAATGTTTATTGACATAGTTATTGTTTTACTTATTGTCGTTGCTTTTTTAAGTAGTGGACGCATCATCATAGGACCATCGGTTTGGGATAGATTGCTCGGCTTTTCATTGCTGTGTAGCAAGATAATCATCATAATTATCCTTTATTCCTATGCTAACGACCAATCAATCTACCTTGATATCGCGCTTGCATTCGCTGTGCTCGGCTTTGTCGGGACTGTATCTATTGCAAAATTTCTCCAAAAAACAAACAAGGAATAGGGGGCGTTATGCAGATAGTCGGATATGCGTTAATAGTAATAGGGCTGTTTTTCATCGTTGTGGGTCTTATAGGGATATACCGCTTTGACAATTTTTATGCACGATTGTTATCGGCTGCGGATATTGACACCATCGGACTTATCACGGTCTTAATCGGTGCGGCTTTTTTAAGCGGATTTAATTCGTTCACGCTTAAATTAATTTTAATTCTTATTGTAATCCTCATCATAAACCCTATCATATCATCGTCAATCGCCTCGTCCGCATATTTTTCCGGATATAAACTATTGGGGGATAACGATGACGGCAGATAAACTGATTTTTATCTTGATGATATTGTTTGCACTCTACATAGTGAGCTGTAGAAACTACAAACGAATCATCATTTCACTGGGTGCTTTTTCGTTGTTAGCATCCTTTTGCTATCTGCTGTATCACGCTCCGGACGTCGCAATTGCCGAGGCAATAATCGGCAGTGCCTTGTCCACCATCTTGTTTATTGTGGCTCTAAAAAAGCACAGGACGTTTTATATCTATTTCACATCCGACTCTAAAGAGCACAAGAGCGATTATCGCATCAGGGCCGACATGGAGGACGTCGTCTCTCATATAATGCGCTATTGCTCGGCGCAGGACCTTGAGGCACAGGCTGTGTTCACCCGGGAAAGACCGCAAAACATTGCAGACAACCAGATGTATGACCTTATCTTGCACAGTAGCGGTGACACAATCACTATATACGGTTCCGAGGCAGAGTTGCATGTGTTGGCGATAAAGGACATGCTCGCCGCAAAATTCAACACCGACAGAGTTAATTTTATTACGGCAGGCAGGGAGGATATCCTATGAACGTCACGCGCATCGTTGGCTACGCACTCTGCGCCTTTGCTATGGCGGTTACCCTTTTCATCTCGTCCGACAGTACCGCAACCCAAGCACCCGAGCTGTTTTCGCTTATAGTTGAAAATCACCTCGCCGATACCGCGGCGCAGAATTCCGTCACCGCGGTTTATCTTAACTACAGAATATTTGATACAATATTCGAGGCTCTTATGCTGTTAATAAGTGTCATGGGGGTGATTCACTTTTCACGTCATGATAATAACAAACTGCATTTTAAAGCAGATAAACCTAAGGGCGGAATGCATTTCGGCAGAACTATTGCGCTAATACTCCCGATCATAATGATGATAGGTTTTCAACTTACTGTTAGCGGACACCTTACACCGGGCGGCGGATTTCAGGGTGGCGCGGCATTGTCCGCAGTGTTAATCTGTGTGTATCTTTTGAAACCGGAGAAGTCCATCAATTTCCGTTTGTATGAAAAGATAGAAAAAATTCTGT
>CAYJMO010000061.1:0-6803 GCA_964371365.1 uncultured Oscillospiraceae bacterium | reverse complement strand
TTCTGTTTTTATTCATCATTTTTTTTGCCACTGTATTTGCGGTGTCGACACTCTATCTTAGCCATACCGAATTTAACATAATCTATATGGTTATGATGAACAGCCTTATAGCGGCAAAGGTCTTTTGCGGACTGACAATAATATTTTTCAGGTTTGTTAATTATGAGGATAGTTGACCGATTCCCCACCACAAAGAAAACTACTTTAATCGGAGGAAATATGGAGTTTATAAACGGTGAGAATGTGTCTGTAGCGCTGTTTTTCATCGGTCTTGCCGGCATATTCAGCAGCAGACGTATCCTTAAAAGCATTGTGTGCATAGGCATCATGGAGGTTGCCGCCATCACATTTTATCTGACCATGTTCGCAACAACCGAGCAAGCTCCTCCTATTGATGTTACAACCACGGCGGTCGCCGACCCGTTGCCACAGGCGCTCATGATAACAGCTATAGTTATTGGTGTAGCAGTAACGGCGATATCACTGTGCATGTTTATCACCCTTTACCATCTATACGGCAACTCCGATTGGAGGGCTATCCACAAGAAAAGAATGGATAACTTCTAATGGTCATTATCTATTTTATAATTGTTCCGGTAATATTGGGCGTTGTGGCATATCTAATGCCCAAACCCCCTCTGCGCCCTTTTGTCATTATCACGGAAGTCATACTTTTCTCATATTTTGTCTTTGTATTCTTTAACATCATGAATAGCGGAGAGATTATTGAGGTACTGGGGGCTCACAACTCAATACTCGGAATAACGCTCATCGCCGGAAGATACACCATTTCATTAATAGGTTTATCCATCTTTTTATTTGCCCTCTCATTTATCTACACAATGCATGAGGACTTTTTTGATAATAAATTCGTAATGTTGTTTTTAATACTGCAAGGACTTTTGTGTGGCGTTTTTCTTACCGATGATCTTTTTAACATCTATGTGTTTTTGGAGGTTGCAACCGTTGTTGTTGCCATACTGATAATGTATAAAAAGGACATCCGCTCCATGTATGACGGCATGGTATACCTGCTATCACAGGTTGTATGTATGCTTTTTTATCTCTTCGGCATAGGCTATCTTTACAAGATATTCGGAGTGCTTTCTATATCCGAGATTGCAAAGCTCATGCCCTTGGTTGATCCTGACTCGGTCGTGACACCCTTTGCTTTTATCATGACAGCCATCTGCCTGAAAAGTGCATTCTTCCCACTTTTTAGCTGGTTGCCACGCGCACACGGAACGCCCAGCGCCCCCTCAGCCGTGTCCGCCATTCTTTCGGGACTATACGTCAAAAACGGCATCTACCTGTTTTTTGTGTTTGTAAACCTATTTTCACCTGCTTTAGACTACGCCCCTTTTTTCACCATTATCGGTGGATGCACGGCGGTGTCGGGCTTTATAATGGCTCTTTCTCAAACCGACATAAAGCTGATTTTAGCTTTTAGCACCATATCGCAACTCGGTTTAATCTCCTTAGGACTGACGGCACAAAGCGACCTTTCGACCTACGGCGCCCTTTATCACATAATCTGCCATTCTCTTTTTAAATCATTGCTGTTTTTATCGGCGGGCATGATAATAAAGCAGTATAAAACGCGTGACATCCGCAAGATTCACGGCGTGTTGCGCACCATGCCTCTTACCGGTATTGCGACTGCGCTCGGGGTGCTCGGAATAAGTGGCGCGCCTTTTTTCAACTCCTCTATATCTAAATATTTTATGCAGTACGGCGCTAAGGGAACCATGACCGAGATTTTAATTATTATTGTCAATTTCGGCACGATTTTATCCTTTACAAAATACTCCCAAATACTGCTGGGCGAACCCTCGCCTCAGGTAACTCAAAGTCGACAAAAAAAGTTTGTGCTTTTAATACTCGGACTTGGCTGTATAGCCGGCGGAGTTTTCGGTGTTACGGTTATTAACACTATCTTTAACACCGAAATATCTATAGACAGCGGCATCTATATAGAAAAGACCATAGTATATTTTCTTAGTGCCGTCGGCGCATTTTTACTGTATCGTTTTATTCTTAAAGACAACAAATATCTTTATATGTTGCGCAAAGCCTCACTCAATTTCCAGCTCATAGTAATGGCAATTCTCGTCTTTTATATCACATTGTCATTGTATGGCCGGTTGATTTAAAACGGTGTCGGGTTGCAAAGCATAAATTCCGCCTATCAAGACGTCGAGCTACGCGATTGACGCGGACGCAGATAGGCGGAATTTGTGCGGGGAAGATGTGTTGGTTTTTAAGTTAAATGACTATATATATTTAATCCCTCGAGCTATTCGTTATCCTGTAGTGCATCATATCCCTCTTCTCCCGTTCTCACCTTGATAACATTATCAACGTTGTAGATGAATATCTTGCCGTCACCCACCTTGCCGGTATAAAGGGCTTTTTTGATGGTGCTTATCAGCAGATCAAGCGGGACCTTACATATCACAATTTCTACCTTTATCTTCGGAAGAAGAGTTGTTTCAATCGGTACACCACGATATATCTCGGTTGATCCCTTTTGCATTCCACAGCCAAGCACATCGGTTACGGTCATTCCGGTTACGCCTATAGTGTCGAGTGCGTTTTTAAGAATCTCAAATCTACTCTGTTTTGTCAGGATTACCACCTTTGTCATCTTTGCATCGGGGTGAGATGAGTTTTGCACCGGTATTGCTGTGTCTATGTTTACAACCTCATTCACACCGGTCTCGTCAGATGTAGGCTTGAAATCAGTTCCGTAGGTAACCGGCATAAAGTCTGCATAGCTGCTTGCAAGACCGTGTTCTTCTATATCAAGACCTGCGATCTCCTCCTGCTTCGATACCCTTAAACCGATCGTCTTTTTCAGTACCAGGAACACAATTGACATCGTGACCGCGACCCATGCTATTACAGCGAGCACGCCTATGGTCTGTACTATAACATAATCAAAACCACCGCCATATAGCAGACCACCATCGAGTGCGAACACGCCGGTTAGGATTGTGCCGACAGCGCCCGACATTCCGTGAACACCGACAGCACCTACCGGATCGTCTATCTTCAACACCTTGTCAATAAACTCAATTCCGAATACCACAACAAATGCCGCTATTAAACCAATAAAGAACGCACCTACCGGCGATACTACATCACATCCCGCTGTTATGGCAACAAGTCCTGCGAGCGCACCGTTTAAGGTCATGGAGACATCCGGCTTTTTGTATCTTATCCAGGTGATTATCATAACTATTGCCGCCGCTGCAGCCGCCGCTATGTTGGTTGTTACAAAGATATTTGCCGCTGTTTCGATGGAGCCGTCAGTCATGGAGACAGTGGAACCGCCGTTAAATCCGAACCAACAGAACCAAAGAATGAACACACCCAGTGCGCCGAGTGTAAGACTGTGTCCCGGGATAGCTCTTGACTTGCCGGACTTTGAATATTTGCCGATACGCGGTCCGAGTATCTTTGCACCGACAAGCGCCGCAACACCACCGACCATATGCACCGCCGTAGAGCCTGCAAAATCATGAAAGCCCAGCTGTGAGAGCCAACCTCCGCCCCATATCCAGTGACCGGAAATAGGGTAAACCACTGCGCTAAGCACTACGCTATAGATACAGTAGGTGGAAAACTTTGTACGCTCTGCCATAGCTCCCGATACAATCGTTGCCGCCGTAGCACAGAATACCGTTTGAAAGATGATGAATGCGGCGGACGGGATGGTGGAACTGTAATCACCCTGTACAAATGGGTCAAATCCGCCCACAAACAGTCCGTCACCCGCAAACATAAGCCCGAAGCCTACAAACCAGAACATGATTGTTCCGAGTGAAAAGTCCATCATGTTTTTCATGATGATGTTACCGGCATTTTTTGCCCTTGTAAATCCTGTTTCTACCATTGCAAATCCCGCCTGCATAAAGAATACAAGCGCCGCTGCAAGGAGCGTCCAAATCGTGTCTACTGCTGAAAACATAAAATCCTCCTTTTTTTAAAAAAAACGACGTGAATTCTCGATTAGTTCGAAAACTCACGTCGTTGTGGTTTTTAGTATTAGTTTACGCTATATAGTAGCTCTGCATAGTTCGGGTAGCATCGATGCTTATTTATCGTCAGCATCTCGAGCTCGTCCGCCACAATTCTTAATCGATTCATGGTGGATATGACACTGTTTCGATAAAATTTAGCCTGTTCTAAACTGTCATCAATTGCACCTACACTTATAACATTGCTCTCCAGTTTTTCTACCTTGTCAACAAGACAATCGGTCAGGTTTGACAGCTTTGTTATTAGCTTTTCCTCCACCTTTGCCGGAACACCCACATCCTTTTTATCCCTTAACAGCTGTAATATTTCCTGTTGATACGAGAACGAGGAGCCGATGATATCCTTTCGAACCATGTCAATCATGGTCAGTGCCTCGATGTGGATGGTTTTGCAGTATCCCTCCAACAGGATTTCGTATCTCGATTCCACCTCAGCTTTTGAAAAAACGCCATGTTTTTCAAACAGCTTTATGTTCTTGTCGGCTACAAAGGTCGGGAGTGCATCCACTGTGGATTGAAGGTTTAAAAGCCCTCTTTTTTCCGCCTCGACAACCCATTCATCGGAATAGTTGTTGCCGTTAAATACGATCCTAATATGATTGGATACCGTTTCTTTGATCAGCTTATCCAATCCGGAGTTGAAATCGACTTCCTTTTCGAGCCTGTCTGCAAAGCCACTCAGAACCTCCGCAACTGCCGTATTAAGCACGATGTTCGGTCCTGCTATAGAGAAGGTGGAGCCTAACATTCTAAACTCAAATTTATTGCCGGTGAAGGCAAAGGGAGAGGTGCGGTTTCGATCGGTGGTGTCCTTGGGGAAGTGTGGCAAAACGGTAGCACCTATCTGCATGTTCGTTTTTTCTCTGTCGGTATAATCGGACTCGTTGATTATGGATTCGATTATATCGGTGAGCTCGTCGCCGAGAAACATGGAAAGAATTGCGGGCGGTGCCTCGTTAGCTCCAAGGCGATGATCGTTGCCGGCAGAGGCAACGCATACTCTCAATAGATCTTGATAGTCGTCAACCGCCTTGATAACTGCGGCGAGGAAAAGCAAAAATCTTGCGTTTTCCCTCGGAGTGTCACCCGGTTCGAGGAGATTGGAGCCGTAATCGGTGGAGAGTGACCAGTTGTTGTGCTTGCCACTTCCGTTTACACCGGCAAAGGGTTTTTCGTGTAATAGACAAACAAGGTTATGCCTTGTCGCAACACTCTTCATCAGCTCCATGGTCAGCTGGTTGTGATCGGTTGCGATATTTGTCGTTGTGAACACCGGTGCCAGTTCATGCTGTGCCGGTGCAACCTCGTTGTGCTTTGTTTTTGCAAGGATACCGAGACTCCAGAGCTCCTGCTCTAAATCCTTCATGTATGCCGACACACGTGGCTTTAGGTTGCCAAAATAATGGTCGTCTAATTCCTGACCTTTGGGTGGTCTGGCGCCAAACAGCGTCCTGCCACAGGATATAAGATCGGGGCGTTTTTCATATAGGTCTTTGTCGACGAGGAAATACTCCTGCTCCGGTCCTACCGTTGTAACCACTCGACCAGCTTTTGTATTGCCGAAAAGCTTCAATATCCTCATGGACTGTTTGTCGATTGCCTCCATGGAGCGAAGTAGTGGGGTCTTTTTATCGAGCGACTCTCCGCTATAGGAACAAAATGCGGTCGGTATACAAAGACTCCCATCCTTGATAAACGCATAAGAGGTTGTGTCCCAAACGGTGTATCCCCTTGCCTCAAAGGTGGCACGAAGACCGCCGGAGGGGAAGCTGGAAGCATCCGGTTCTCCTCGAACCAGTTCCTTCCCGGAAAACTCCATAATTATTGCACCATCTCCAAAAGGAGATATAAAACTGTCATGTTTTTCCGCGGTTATACCGGTCATCGGTTGAAACCAATGGGTGAAATGTGTTGCGTCATTTTCTATCGCCCAGTCTTTCATAGCGGTAGCAACTACATTTGCGACATCAAGCTCCAGGTGCTTTCCCTCGGTCATGGTTTTTTTGAGTGCCTTATATATATCCTTGGGAAGTCTTGAACGCATGACTGAATCGTTAAAAACTTTGCTGCCAAACAGTTGCGGGATGTTGTTCATGTTTTTTCCTTTCTTATTTCAACGGGTTTTTTAATGTCCATTTTAATCGGTTGTTTTTAATAAAGATATCGGTGTTATAGAACTTATCCACAATCGCGTTAAACTCAGCCTCGGAGTAACCGCAAAATTCACAAAAATCCCTCACACAAAGCGGGTCGATATTTCCGTCTCGTTCCTCGATAAGTTTTATCGCCTCTTCCCTTGTCATAAGTCCATACCGGATGCTGCGTGCTGTATAGTCGGTGGCGGCGGCATGTCCGAATTTCGGGTATTTCATCCAGCTGTGTATGAGATATGCTCGGCTGTCAATCTGATCAAACATCTCAACATGGTGTTGCCTATCCCACTCATGTGTAAGATCGTGAAAACCTCTGCTCTTTGCAAAGTTATAGTTTCTAAAGCTGTCCCACGGCAGGAAGTAGGAGAGATAGAACGGGTCAAGTTTATCAAGCTGTTCGGCAGTCGGGGCAATAGTTAGGCTTAAATCGTTTTCGGTAACACCATCGCCAATGAGTTCTGCGGTATCGATGCCGACCGCTACGCCGTTGTTTATCTGAGCCTTTGCCGAATAGGTTTCCTCATCGCAGGAACCACCGTACTCATAGCTTACATTCTCACCATAACACAGCATCGGGACATTGAACTTTAGCGCCATGTGCAGTGGG
>CAYJMO010000060.1:0-12856 GCA_964371365.1 uncultured Oscillospiraceae bacterium | reverse complement strand
TATAATAAAAGCCTACGGAATTTTGGCTTTAGGCGAAAATTAGCAGGCAATAATAAACGAATTTTCACACAAACTATAGTAATAGAAAACGGAGAGAAAAGATGCTAAGGCAGAAAAAAGGCTTTACCTTAATAGAGATGTTGGTGGTTATATTAATCATCGTCATCCTAATCACCATTGCCGTGCCGGCGATTGCAGGATATCGAGAGAATGCACAGCACACAGCGGATGTGGCGGCTCTTGAAACGGTGCACAAGGCACTTGAAGCGGCGATGATACAAACAGAATCCTCCGATTATGGTGAGGGCTATCTTCATTCCAGGACAAATCACAGCTATGAATCACTCTCGACCTATACCGATACCGCTAATCCGGGCAAGGAGGAGTTCTATCATCTTATTGCAGACTATCTCGGTGCTAATTTTGAGGGGTATTTTAAGTTCTTACTTTCTAATAACAACACCGACGTATTAATGATATCTTATTGGGAGTCGATGAGTGCAACATCGGATGAATCGGTAATGTTTTATCACACCAGCGTGACAGCAACAAGAACACCAATGTATTTGGATGATGCTATTGCAGATACGGTCTGGAAAACCGACGAAGTCACCTACTTTCGACCAAAATTGTAAAATACGCAAAGAATTAGAAAATATATAAAGGTAGGATTATGAACAAAATGAAAAAAGGATTTACCCTCATAGAGATGTTGGTGGTTATACTAATTATAGTAATCCTAATCACCATCGCAGTCCCTGCAATTGCGGGATACCGCGAAGAGGCGCGAGAGACAGCTGATTTAGGTGATGCGAAAACACTTTATACCGCCGTTGAAGCGACATTGACAATGTTTGAGGGTGACATTTTAACGGATGGTATGGCTTTTTTGAGTCAATTGTCAGGCAGCAATGAAGTGTACACTCATCAACCGTTACGACCCGGTGTACACGGATATTCCGCACAACCAATAATACAATCAATCTCCATCTATTTAGATGGGGCGGAGTATACCGGATGGTACAAGTTTGGTGTGGACAGTTCCACTGAAAGTGTTATCTGGGTATCATATCACAGGGGTGGGGTAGAAACGAGTGCCCCCGGTGTGTATATAGATAGAACGGCTCCGGACGAAAATGTCATGCTGTATCACATTCAGGACGGAGTGAGCGGCTATCTTGATGAACTTGGTGAACCATATTCTTCTGAAGAAAGATACAAACACAACGATTAAAATTTTATGAAGGGATTGACAATGAAAGTGGTCAATAAAAAAGGTTTCACCCTCATAGAGATGTTGGTGGTCATCCTAATTATCGTCATTCTCATCACCATCGCCGTACCGGCGGTGGCAGGGTATCGCAAGGATGCACAGGAGACTGCCGCCATGGCGATGGTCAACTCAATATACAAGGCTATCGAGGCGACGGCGGTCTATGTTCATCCCTCGGTGTTGACCGACACAGGCAAGGATCAGTGGTGGACGGCGCAGAACTTCAACCTTGAAGCACCTCCCGACGACGAGTTCTCGGTGCGACTTATGGAACATCTTGGCGCAGGGCATGAGGGAAAATTCCGTTTCGCTTATGATCAAGAGGGTGTACAGTGGGTGTCCTACTGGGATGTGGACGGAACTCCGACCGAAGAGGATATCATGCATTTTCATAACGTTATATGGAATAGCACAGCATACGGTGAGCTTGGATATATATCCGATTTAAATGAGGAATATGGAAAGACCGAATTCCCACTCTCCACATATGGTGAATCAACTACCGATTATTCATAAAACGAGGTTGATATGAAGACTTGGATTGAAAACAAGAAAGGCTTTACCCTCATAGAGATGTTGGTGGTCATCCTAATCATCGTCATTCTCATCACCATCGCCGTACCGGCTGTTTCGGGATATCGCAAGCAAGCGCAAGAGACGGCGGATCTTGGGGCGGCAAAGGTAGCTTTTACCGCATTAGAGGCGGCGACCATCAAGCAACCGGCACACTCGCTCGATCAGGATAGTAATGGTATGCTCGGCGGTGCGGCAACTGTAGATTACAGTTCCGATCCACCCCAACTGAAGATTGATAAAACGAGTTACGGTGATGATCCATTCTCACAGGACGTGGTGTCACATCTCGGCGCAAACTTTAAAGGACAGTTCCGGTTTGCGTTTGACAAAAATTATGGCAGTATCAAATGGGTGGTTTATCTGCGAGAGGGCGCGAGCGGTCGTGAGGCGGTCATGGTCTACAATCCGAGTGAGGACTACAGCGGATATATACAGGACTTGATTGATGACGGCATTATCAGTTCGACCCACGCGACATTTTTTGACATTCCTCACAACTATGGTCTGATAGGCGATCAGGAGTATAAGCCGTATACACCGTAAATTTAGTCCGAACACCTATTAGCTATTAGCTCAAACATCCCCGATATTAACTCGCCCTTATGTGGGCGGTGATAATATATAAGTAATTTTTACAGAAAGGGACAGACTATGCAAAAACTTATGAAGCTGAAAAACAAGAAAGGTTTTACCCTGATTGAGATGCTGGTGGTGATACTTATCATCGTCATCTTAATCACAATCGCGGTGCCTGCCGTTGCCGGCTACCGCAGAGACGCACAGGAGACAGCGGACTCCGGCGCGGCTAAGACAGTCTTCACCGCACTGGAGGCGGCGGCGACTAAAATCTCTCCGGGAACTATGACAGGTGCAGTTACTACTACAGCAAACAATTCCACATCAAAAACTTATCTTGATATTGATGTGCTTGAAACAGATGCAACAAATACAACTAATCCCGACGAATATGCAGAGGCAGTACTTGCATTTCTTGGAGCAAACTTTAAAGGCGAATTCCGCTTTGGTTTTAACAACTCTACCGGCAGCATCAACTGGGTGGCATTCCGCCGTGAAGGTGCAACCGGAACTGATTCAACCATGCTGTATCATGCTTTAGATGGATATACCGGTTATCTCTCGGATAACGGTACAGCGAATAGTTTGCCCGCAGCTATAGCAACTTTCACAATTGGAGATCCTCCAGCAACCCCCTAACCTCCAGACCCACCGTGCCGGCTAACCCCGGCACGGTACCCTAAAAATTATCCATACAAAAACTACAAGGAACATAAACTATGTCACACACAAAAACATATAAATCCGGCTTTACCGTGCTGGAACTTATTGTAATAGTCTGTGTCATAGTGTTGATGCTTTTCGTGACCCTGCCTATGGTAACAAAATACATTCAAAACGGGAAAAACACCGATGCAATGGCAAACACAAAGGTTCTTTTCATATCGTTGCAGGCAACACTTATCCAAAACCTCGATGTTCAAAGTTTAGAGGAGCTGACCCCGAGTACACTGGACAGCTACCTGTTGAGGAGTAACGACGAGACAGAGCATTTTTATACCGACCTCAATGACTATCTACCTGCCGATTTCGGCGGTGAGTTTGCATTTACGGTAGAAGATGGTGTTGTAGCCGATGTCCTATGGCAAAATGATGAGATTATCTGTGAGTTTAATGAACAGACACAGCAGTACACCATATCTTCGCCAGATGACGACACGACCTCCATCTTTAACACAGGACAGGAGTTTGACGCGCAGGGTGTCGAGGAGGACGATCTCCCATGAGTTTGTATATAACCGTTATCTTTGCAGTTTTCGGACTCGTTGTCGGCAGTTTTCTCAACGTTTGTATCTATCGTATGCCAAAAGGTATCTCGGTCGCAAAGGGGCGCAGTTATTGCCCGAAATGTGATGAGACACTTTCCCCGTTGGAGCTCGTGCCGGTGCTGTCATTCCTCGCACTTCGCGGAAGATGCCGACATTGCAAGGCGAAAATCTCGCCACGATATGCGGCGGTGGAACTGCTCACCGCAATACTGTTCACATCTTGCGGCTATTTCTTAGCACCGAATGACATTGTTTTTGCGGCAGTCTATGCGATATTTTTCGCTATACTGATAGTCATCACCTTTGTTGACCTCGACACCATGGAGGTGCCGGACAGACTTCACATATCTATCGCCATTCTTGCACTTGCCTGCATGTATTTTCGAGTAGATGAGTTTTGGTACTTCCTGCTCGGTGCGGTGATTGTAAGCCTCCCCATGCTAATTATCGCAATAATTACCGGCGGCTTCGGCGGTGCAGACATCAAACTCATGATGGCGGCGGGATTATTGCTCGGTGCAAAGGGTATCGTCGTGTCATTCCTTGCGGCGGTACTGATAATGGGCTCGATAGGTGCGGTGCTTATTATACGCAAATTAGTGTTTAAAAGGGAATACAGTAAAAAAATGCCGTTTTGCCCCGCACTCGCATTCGGCTGTGTAATCGGCACCTTTTTCGGCGATATTATATCCGAGTGGTATTTTAATCTATTATCATAACATAAAGAGGGAAGATGTTTAAAAAAGGTTTCACACTTATAGAGATGATTGCTGTGCTCGCAATACTTGCGATCTCGGCTTTGATTGGTGCGCCACCTTTGATGGACTATATCCGTGAGGCGGAACAACAGGCTCGCACCGAGACCGCCCAGACCCTCTACTTGACCGCACAAAATCAGCTCACTCAACTGCGTGCGCTCGGTAACCTAAAAAGCGCCTACGGCGGTTCAATAGCCGGTCGGTACTTTGAGACCGACGCGGACGGTAATTTTACCGACAAGTTAGACACCTCCCTAACCGGCACAAACAATGTCCATGATGCACTCGGCACAAACTATCCCACGGCCGACCTTGAAAACGGTCAGGACGACTATGTGCGTTACCTCTCAAAGCCCGCCGGTTTTGACGTCAGCATGATGTCAGACCCACTCTATCAACTGCTTGCACCGGCTATCCGTGACCACTCCATAATGC
This sequence comes from uncultured Oscillospiraceae bacterium, assembly GCA_964371365.1. GTDB lineage: Bacteria > Bacillota > Clostridia > Oscillospirales > Ruminococcaceae > CAYJBH01. The sequence goes on along the minus strand of CAYJMO010000060.1, from coordinate 7,970 downwards.
ACGGCGCAATCCTTTTGGAGTACAACATACTGACCGGCAAGGTGCTTTCCGTCTTTTATAGCGACCTTGATTCGGTGAGTGAGTTTACCTATACCGCCGACGGCTCGTTTTCGTCCATACAAGGGGAGCGCGGTGAGCCGTATGACGATATTGCGGAGCAACGTTTGCAGGGCTACTACGGTGTCGACTACACCGGTGATCACCCACCCGATCGTAGCTATCAGATGTCCATTCACATGTACGATGGCTATGACGATGGTCTGCCGGATAGCTATGATGTAGAGCATTCCACGGGACTATTTCGCTATAACCGACCGCTTGTCGATGTCGGCGATCCGACCTTATCGCAGTCGTTGGAAAATGCCCTCTATGTCGAGATTTTTATCGAAAAAGTCGCATTCACCTCTGCGAGCACACCACTCTTTGATATAACGGTCGGTGGTTCGGCACTGCTAAACGACTATGACCTGTCCGGTTTTGCCGAGAACGAGAGCTTTGAGGACGCCCTCGCAAACTTTGATGCTCGAGGTGAAATTCTTATTTATCGCAACGATACGCCGAATGGGTATATCGTCGACGGCGACTTTGCGCGCTTTATTCTTGTCCTCGACTATGTCGGAGGCGATCTGTCGAGCGAGAATGCCGAGCGCGATAAATATTCCATAACCTCTGTTTTAGACTTAAACGGAGCTGTGCTCCCTCTTGATCCTAACACCAATATAAATGCAACCATCGTCGAGGAGGGCGGAATATTTCCTGCGATATCTTCCAACTACAAAAATCCGTTTTTCTCTACCGAGTATGACAGTAACAATCTGCCGGACGAGGTGGATTTTGAAAACAGCATCGCCACTGCACGCCATCTCAACAATATCCGATATGTTGCCGACAACAGCACCCACACTTTTTATCAAATAGAGGATATCGACCTTGCAAGTGAGGACGGTATAATCAACAGCACCACCGTTGATGAAGATTTTGCCGACGCGTTTGGCGACTGGAACTTAATATTATCCCCACTGCCGACCCTTAATGGCAAATACACCGGCGAATACACGGATCCGGACGGCGAGATCGCAATGTTAAGCCTGCAAAACCTTAATGTGTTTAATGTAAATCTTGATACTATCGACACGGCAGGTATAGCCGGTCATTCCGTTGGACTATTCGAGATAATAGGTGAGACGGGTGAGTTCTCACATGTGATGTTCATCAACCCTGTAGTTGAGGTTAAAAATGCCGGGGGGATGAATGCCGATGTGGGCAAGTATGCCGGCGTTGTCACCGGATTTAGTGAGGGCTTGATTCATCATGTCACCGTGTCTTCAAACTCAGCTACCTCACCGGTCATAGACGATGATAATAATGACCCGAGCAACCTCTTTAATGACTATGTGGGCGGTGTCGTCGGCATGGTTGGCGACAGCGTGGGCGAAAACACGATACATCATATACTATACCTTGCGGTTGCGCCCTCCGAGATTAGTGGAAGCTCCTCCTCCAATCGAATTCGATACGACTTCCCTATAATCGGCAGTAATTTACAGATCGGAGCATATGATAATACATCCACTGGAGATTTAGCACTTACAAAAACAAATGCCGATTTTGCACTGACCGACAAAGCCATTCATGACGAGAGCTGCTACTTTATGATAGGTGAGGCACGACATGTTGACAATGACAGCGTGGACACAACCCCATTTAACATCAATGTCGATACGATCACCAACGGTCACGGAAACGGTATTAGCACAGGCGATCTGTATCGCGAGATGAACGATAACACAAGCGACTTTTATCAGAATTTCATGCAAAGTTTAGATAAATCTACCGTCGAATATTCCTATACCGCCCGAGTGGCAAACCCACTCTTAGTCGGGACATGGAATAAGGACAACTATCCCTACCCATATTTTGGCACTCTTTACCCCGATAACAACGATATTGATCCCACCACCGAAATCTTCGATTTCACATGGCCGGTGGTTGAACTAAAATCTTTTGAGGCGGAGTTTGTCTATTATGAGATATATGGTGATACTACCACACGCGAAATTTCAATAAAATATTATCAGATTGATGATGCCGGTAACGAGATAACTCCGACAGCAAATCAATTAATTAATGACATGGGCGACAATCTGCGTATTCTTAACGATGGATATGCGATAAGGGTCAATCGACCTTATTCAATGCTGGAGTCAGAGGATATCACACTCACGGTAGAGGGGAATACAATAAGTAATCCTGTCGGCACTTGGCTGCACCGTCCAAACGAAAATCCACAATACGATGACTATACCTCGTGGTTTAGAGAGACTGCATCGTCTACTCATATAGAATCAATTTTAACAATCAATAACGGATATTTCCAACCTCAGGCTGATGTTTCCTCAACCGATAACGATATCCTTAACATCACCTTATCGAATGGGGCGCAGAGCGCCAGCGCATATATCAATCCGCTTTATGCCAAAGCTATATATCCGAACAACACCGCCCCGAGTCAATATCTTGTGCGCTCGGTAAGGCATCTGAATAACATCGGCAGATACGAGAATTCAACATCGCATGTCTCTAACTTTATCCAGGAGTTGGATTTCGATCTCGGGAATTATTATGGCTTATCTACAGGGTTTAACGCAAATCCAAACAACTGGTTTTATACATCGGTTTTAGGTGATAGAGTATACCGCGCGGCCAAATACAGCAGTGGATATATCGGTTCATCCGGTTTAGATGTTAATTATGGTACAACCAACAACCAAATCCATGTTGTTGCCTCGACAGGGGTGGATTTTGCCGGAACTTATGACGGAAATAACAAAACTATAAGCAATCTTCAATTAAGTTCGGGAACCTCCGATGTTGCCCTATTTCACGCTACAACCGAAACTGCAACAATTAAAAATGTCAACATTGTTAACTTCAATATAATATCCAACGGTATTGCTGACAGCGGTACATTGGTTGCAAGCAACTACGGCAAAATAGAAGATATTACCGTGACAGGCTCGACTATGTATGGCGGTGCCAATGAATATGGAAATCGTGCTGTAAGCATCGGCGGTGTCGTGGGATTTAACTACCACACAGGCGTTTTAGATAATGTGACCATATATAACTCAGTAATAAATAGTATCCAGATGGGCAGTGGCGGCACATACGATCCTGCGGTTATCGGTGCGGGTGGAATTGTCGGTCTTAACAGCGGTACACTGCAAAACTCCGGTGCAATCAACACTACAGTGTCGGTGCGCAACAGCTTTGCGGGTGGTCTGGTCGGCGCGGTAGTATCCACTAATGATAAAACTGACGGCGGTGTAGTCAAAGACAACTATTTCATCTATGACGGTGTCGATGCGCTCGGAAATCCGATTGCTCCTGTCAACTACAACTATGATAATACAACCGCTTTAGCAGGTAACTTCCACATTTATTCCATAGGCGGTATCGTCGGAGGAGGTGCCGATCTGACAAACAGCACCGTTGCTGCAGTATCAAATGGCACAATCAGCGATAACCTCTATCTCGCTATAGCTCCCACAGTCGATATTGATATCACAACGGGCGAGCCGACAGGCGGCGGTGCACCGACACAGTACCCGATTGTAGGAGAGCCGACATCGTTTGAACTTATAGTTGATCCGGGTGCAGGTTTAGGTATCGGTGCAAATAACTTCACCGAAGTGAACAACAACATCTTCCTGTCCGGCGCGCGCTATTCCGACGATAATGTGAACTGGATAGACTATGCCTACAACACCGGCACTTTCTATGATCCGGATGCGGCAAATCTCTTTGATGTTGTCGGCATGGCGAGTGAGTTTATCAATAGGACATGGCTGTCGACCTACGGCAACAATCAGCTCGAAACATGGCAGAATACTACACCCTACCCGACCCCTGTTGGTGAAAGTGTAGTGAACGACGTGCCCTACGCGACCAACCGCGCAAAACAGTACACCGATTTTGATGGCACCGGCTCGGTGGACACCGATGCTTACAGCGCAAGAATGCTGTTTGGTGGACAGACGATAGGTTATACCGCGGCAGGTGAGAGTGTTGTAACGGCTCTCGAGATAACCAATAAATCTACGTCCGATGCGTTGCCACTTGACGGTTCTGAAATTAGCGTTGATCTCGGCAACTACGCCGATTATATCGACGGTTCTGTCTTTGAGATTATAGACCCGGCAACAGAACCGACTGCGGTGATAAAGTTGGTTGCACAGGACGGCACGGAATTAACGCCATCAGTCCCCTACACCTTCGATAGTACAGCAAATACAATCACAATCGACACTACAGCACTGCCCGATATAGCGACAGACGAGACGGTGCGTTTTGAGTTCGAGCTACCGGTCACAACGGAATTCACTCCTGCCACCTTTACAAGCCCGATATCAACCTATTACTACTATATTGCCATGCAGGCGAGCTTAACCCTTGACAGCGAGCCGGAAACGGTGTTGACAAGCGACAAGCTTCACATTCAACCGTTCACAATTACCACGAGCTACAACGATGGCAATCAGGTAGCAAACGGTGATACCATAACGGCGAAAACAGTATTTACTGTAAACGCTGACCCGACACATACCCACTTAGGCGTTTTGACCGAGATAATCCCGGGGCAGTTCACAATTGATGTGACCAGTGTTACAATGGACGGCACAGCTCTTGTTGCCGGCAACGACTTTTCATTGGATACCGACCCTGTCACCGGAGATCACGAGCTTGTCATAAAGAATGTCGGGTTGACCGCTGACAGCACGGTAACCATAGAATATCAACTAACCCACGGTGGTATCGGCGGCGAACTGACAGCGATGACCATGTTTAACAAGACGGCCTATCTCGATGGTAGGGCAGTAGCCTACAACCTGCTTTCGTTGCAGACCGATATCTCGGTTGAGGAGTTGCCACCTGCGCCGGCACCTGCGCCGGCACCCACACCGACCCCAGCACCCTCTCCTGAACCATCCCCCGAACTTGAGCCCGAACCCGACGAGCCAATAACACCGTAAAAAATTTTAAGAAAGGAGGTGAGCACCGTTATTAAAATAATTAAAACCCTGCATGATAAAAAAGGAGTATCCCTGTTAATGGTGCTCGCCGCCATGATGTTTTTGGTCATAATATCGGTGTCGACCCTCATAGCCGCCCTCGGAGCAACCTCGGTAATCCAGACGCAGAAAGATAAGACGCAGATAGACCTTTTCGCCGAGTCGGTGCAGATGACATTGCATAGTATGCTTAATGCGGCTGATACATCTCAACCTACAGAGGTATCGCTTCAAACTTTTATATTAACGAATTTTTACAACCACAAGACATTTGCGAGTGAGTTATACGATGAGATGAATTTTTCATTTGAATTTACCGACTGGATGACATCTTTGAACCCTAAATATAATTACACCTTTAAAAGCTCCATTGATACCTCCGACCTGCTTCTCGTCTCGACAAATAACATTGTCGGCACAGTGTATATAACGGTCGATGTCGACCTTGATGCGACGGTCGATGATCCGGCGGCGCAGGGGCTTTTTAGATATGGATACCGATTGACCAACACGGCGGTGGTTAACGATAGCGGCGGCGGTGATGCCACCGACCTCACGATAGACGGAACATGGGAGCTTGTACAATATGAAAGACTGGAAAGGCAAAACCCACCGAGCACTCCTTAATAAAAGGGGGGAGATGTTGATTGAAACGGTGATAAGCAGTCTAATCTTTATCGTTTTAATCACATCAGTGACCGGCATTATTACCTCCGCAACAAATCACGTTAGAGAGACACAGCGCGAGCAGGAGAGGATACAGGAGGCGGCAAACGAGCTCGTCCAAGAAGGGGGAGCAAGCGGCACTATGATTGTAAATTTAACATTTCCCGAGGCGAGCGGGAGCAGTGTTCCAAGGGTTGCCAGTGGAGTGAAAACCGAATATATAGAAGGGTTGCTGTACTTTTCTATTTAAAAGAACATTATAGATAGGGTATGTATTTGTAGATGAAACAACATTTGGTTAACAAAAAAGGCTTTACACTGATCGAGATGATAATCGGGCTTGCCGTATTATCTATCTTGACCGGTATAATAGCCGTTGTTTTTTCTCAGATGATAAGGATTAGCAACGAGGTGACCGATGTGGGTCAGTTGGAGATTATCGCCGCAGAGTCCATGTCCGATATCTTAAACGACCTGCGTGTGGCTAAAGAGGTTACAATCACACCCGCCGGCACAGTCGACCCGAGCATACTAAACGTCACCACCAATGATTACACCGCCATGTATCGTATAGACGACGTGGACGGCGATCCCACCACCACCGATGATACGTTGCTCATGAGAGAATATGTCAATGCCGAGACACCCGGCGCAAACGAGGTGTTGGATAAACGTTTTTATATGGGTTATAACATGTCGCTGGAATGGAGCATAACAGGCTCGACGGCAACCGGTGATCTACAGGTTGCACTGATATTGAACCTTTTAGAACAGGATGGTGACGTCGCATTTGAAGAGGAATATGTAGTGCGACCGAGCTTTGCAAATACAAACGGTTAGAGCAAAGGTGAATATGCAACCGGCCGTCGTTGCAGTCAACGGCGGCCGGTCAGAGCGTTAAATATTATTGTAAAGATTTTTCTTTTAATCAAAACTTAGACATCTACCCAGACACTGCCGAGTTCGTCCGACTTGACGACGCTGTGAATGAACTTGACGCTGTCGATACCCTCCTCAATGGTCGGGAAATCCATATCCTCTTTAGTCAGTTCCTCGCCGTTAATCTTCTTGAGAAGTGCTGTGGTGTAGGTCTTGTACAGGTTAGCAAATGCGACAAAGAGACCCTCCGGATGTCCGGACGGTATGCGATTGAGCTCGCTTGCACGACCGGTGAGATAACCCATTCCGCGGTTGTATATCTGAACGGGGCAACCTTTTTTGGTTACATATAGACGATTAGGATCCTCCTGAACCCACTCTATTGCGCCCTCGGTGCCGAAAATCCTGATGACAAGTCCGTTGGAGTGACCGACACAGACCTGTGAAAAACAGAATACACCGTGTGCACCGTTTTCATACTCTAACAGCATGTTGGCATTCATTTCCAGTGGTTGCTCAAAGTGATCGAGTACGGCGCAGACCTTTTTAAGCTTCAACCCTGTGAGATAGCCTACCATGTGCTCAACATGTGTGCCAAGGTCGCCGACACAGTTGGATATGCCTGCAATCTCAGGGTTTTTGCGCCACATAGAGAGTTTTTTGGTGGTGAGGTCACCCTGACCAACGTCGTCGATGAGCCACTCCTGCAAAAACTCGGCGTTGACGTTGATGACGTTGCCGATAGCGCCGTCGTCGATGAGCTTTTTCGCTTGTTTAATCATGCAGTTGCCGGTGTAGGAGTAGGTCACTGCAAAGAAAACTTCCTTTTCTTTAGCAAGTCTTGCTAACTCCTCGCCCTGTGCCACGGTATGGCAAAGAGGTTTTTCACAAACTACATTAAAGCCTTTTTCAAGGAATGCCTTTGCAATGTCATAATGGGTTTTGTTGGGGGTGGTGATAACAACAAAATCAATTTTATCGTCACGCTTTGCCTCACGGTCCGCCATCTCAGAATAGGAGGAGTAGATTCTGTCTGCATCCAACCCAAGGCTTTGACCGGTCTCGCCGTTGAGCTCCTCGTTCGTGCTAAAACATCCTGCGCGCAGGACTGCCTTTGCATCAAAATCAATTGCGGTTCTGTGTACGCCTCCGATAAAGGCGTTAAGACTTCCGCCCACCATGCCGTAGTTCAAACAATCTCTTTTCATCTTTGATATAGTCCTTTCTTTTCGTTCAGCATCGGTTGTCGCAACCCCTTATGAGCGAACATCAATGATGCTTTTATACAATATTATATTATTACAACAAAAAAATCAATATATTTTGAAAAAAAGTAGAAACATATTTTATCAG
>CAYJMO010000059.1:0-13287 GCA_964371365.1 uncultured Oscillospiraceae bacterium | reverse complement strand
GATAGACGGAATTTCTGCCGGGAAGATGTATTGGTTTTCAAGTTGAAGGACTATATGTTCCACTTAATCGGAATGTGTTTGTGAAAATATATAGAAAGGATTGCTCGTAACTATGGGAGATTTTAAACCCTCACCGGCGCAACAGAGTGCGATAGACACCGACGGGAAGGCACTGCTTATCTCGGCGGCGGCGGGGAGTGGCAAGACAACGGTTTTGGTTCAGCGTGTTATGCGCCTGCTCTCCTGTGGCGAGCCGGGTTATACCGCCGACCGTCTGATGGTGGTTACCTTTACGGTAGCCGCCGCCGCAAAACTGAAAAGTGACCTTGCGCACGAGCTGTCACGGCGCATACAGTCGGCGCAGGGTGACGTAGGTCTGTTAAAACAACAACGAATGCTCCTCTCTCGCGCCGCAATAGGTACATTTGATGCCTTTTGTAAAAGTCTTTGCACCGAGTTTTTCGCGATGCTTGGCATAGAACCGGATTTCAAGGTCGGGGAACGATTGATGTTAGACGTCATCGAGGGCGAGGCAATGGACGACACGCTAAACGAGATGCTCTGCGATGTCGATTTTGAGGAGTTTGCGCGGGGTTTTGCCAATCCACGCAGTCTCGACGATGCCTCAAACGCTATCAGGATGTTACATCGAGGCATGATAAGCCAGCCTCACCCACTGGAATACCTTGACCAACAGCTTAACTCGACCAGACCGGGCACTCTCGGCGAGACCCCTGCCGGAATAATGATATTTAACTATGCCGCCGATGCATTTGAAAATGCCGAACAGTTGCTGAAAAAAGCAGTCCTGCTTGCGAGCGAGTCGGAAATTTCATCAAGCGCCCTCTCAGTGCTTCGGGAGGATCTTGCGTTTGTGGGCGAACTTGCGCGACTTGCGCGTTCCGGCGGATACAGCGAGGTAGGACGGCTGTTTTCAGGACGTGGGGAACGACCATTTGCCCGCTTTGTGCCGGGGAAAAAGATCGATGTCGAGACAAAGGAAATTATAAAACAGCTAAGGGATGATGCCAAGGAGATTGCAAGTGCTATATATGAGGAATACTTTTTAGAGGACATAGACATCCTAAACGAGCGTGCAAAGCGGCACTATCGTCTCGTTGCCGGACTGTGTAGGGCGACAAAACATTATCATGAACGACTTCTCTTGCTGAAAAAAGAGGCGGCTTGTTTTGATTTTTATGACCTGCAACACATGACGTTGGAACTGCTCCGAAACCCGACCCTCGGCATTTCCGAGCGATATTTCTCGGTCATGGTGGACGAGTATCAGGACACAAACCCCATCGCCGACTACATCTATCATAGTATTGTCGGGGACAATCATGGCGCACTTTTTATGGTTGGAGATGTCAAACAGAGCATCTACGGCTTTAATTCCGCGCGCCCCGATATCTTTGCGAATCGTGTCCTTGACTGTGAGAACTCCGATGAGGCTAAGGTCATATATCTTGCCCACAACTATCGTAGTTCTCACGAGGTTATCGGCGCGGTCAACGACCTTTTTGGGTTGTTAATGTCGCGACCGGTCGGCGGTGTGGACTATGACGAGAACAACCGACTTTACCCCGGCAGGACAGATGAGGTGAGCGATGCCGGCGTTACCTTTAACGCGGTGCTGTGCGACGATGACCGTGCGGCGGTGGTTGCACGGTGTAAAAATTTAATAGACAATGGCACACCGGCGGAGGATATATGTGTTCTATTGCCGACCAATAAATCGGTAGCACTTTATGCAAAGGCGTTGGACGATGCCGGCATGACCGGCGGTGCGCTCGGCGACACAAAACTCTCGGATGAGGTGGGGGCGATGCCGTTAATCGCCCTACTGCGACTGCTTGCGAACCCCTTTTCCGAGGTGGACCTGACGGCGGTTTTGTTGTCTCCTCTTGCCGGATTTAGCACCGACGATTTAGCGCCACTCACCAAAGGTCGGCAGGATCGACTTATCCTCGCCATGTTGCATAGCGAGAACGAACGACTGCGCACCTTTATCGATGAGCTTTTCGCGTTGCGGCGCATAGCGAGTGGGGTATCGATTCGGGTGCTATTGCAGATTATCTATGAACGTTTGAATGCATATGTCATCTGTAGTGCCATGTCACACGGCGCGTCGGCGGCGATACGGATTATAGAGGATATGGCGACTCAGTACGACAACGTCGGACAGGGAGGACTTGTCGGCTTTGTCAGACGGCTGAACCTCGCACTCGCGCGCACCGATGGCAATAAAAAGGAGTCAAACGTCCAAAAAGGGGTCATTAACGTCATGACCATACACACATCAAAGGGGCTTGAATTCCCGGTCTGTATACTCGCCGACACCGCCTCCCTTTTTAACACAAGGGAACTATCCGGTGCAGTACTGCGGCACGAGAAGACCTCAATAGGCATTCGCCTTGAGGAGGATGGAGGCTTTGTCGATACCCCCTTTCGGCAGGCGGCGGCTATAGCCTGCCGTCTTGACCTGCAAAGCGAGAGGATGCGTCTGTTATATGTAGCTACAACGCGCGCAAAGACAGCGTTGCATATCATGGTTGCCACCGATCCAAAACGGCTTTTTTCGCTCGGCTGTTCGCTTTTTGGTGTCGGCGGTGTTACACCCTATATGCTATCAAGGTGCAGGAGTTTTGCGGACTATTTGCTCTATTTTGGGCTCTGTCATCCGGACGGTGAACCGCTTCGCGAGTTGTCGCAGAGTGCCCCGATATCGATGATATCCAATACCGGTAGACTGTCGATGGATATTGTCATAGACCCTGTACTGCCTGAAATAACACCCGTGGAGGAATCGCCCGATCAGGATACCGCCGAGCTCTGCCAACTTTTCGAATTTCAATATCCGTTTAAGGTCGACACTATAGAGCCGGTGAAAAGCTCCGTTACACGGCTATTGGAGCGCGAACAACTTCCCCCGAGCGTCGCTGTGCCGAGCTTTGCCGGCGATGGTGTGGGCGGCGCGGTGCGTGGCAGTGCGACCCATGAGTTTTTACAACTTTGTGACCTTAGCCTTGCATCGCAGGATCTTTCTTCCGAGCTAAAACGTCTTGTAGAGGGCGGTTTTATGGAGGAAAAACAGGCACAGCTTTGCAATCGCAAAAAGCTAAATGCCTTCTTCGCCTCCTCTATCTTTAAAAGGATTTCCTGTTCCAATGAGGTGTATCGTGAGTATGAGTTTATCTCGGAGCAGGACGGCACTATATTGCAGGGAATAGTCGATCTTTTGTTCATGGAGCAGGACGGCATTGTCCTTTTGGACTACAAGACGACAAGAGGGAACGAGGAGGAACTGATAACGCTCTATAGAGAACAGCTTCGGCTATACGCCGCCGCACTGAACCGTAGGTTTGAAAAACAGGTCAAGGAGACCGTTATCTATTCGTTGCATTTGGAGAAAGAGGTGCCGGTTAAGATATGATTGACAGGGTTTTGCGCAAAAAAAGCATCTTTGTAGTCTGCGCCGTTGTTCTTTGCTGCGCCCTTTTATGGAATGGGGGGTCGGTGATTGCGACGGTGAGCGTCGCTGTCGGTCTACTGTTGTTCATCCTATTGCCGGGCGTGTATGTCTGTCTTAGCTGTAACATCAAGGAGCATTTTCTGCCGGTGGCATTCTCGGTCGGACTGATACTGTTTGTGCTCTGTTATCTTGCATTGCTGTTGACCGGAATCGGTGCTGTTTTTTATGGTGTTCCGCCTCTAATCGGTGCAATGGGGCTTTTTAGGCTGTATGGAGGGGAGTACCGCCCCGAGGTTCATCGCCACGGCCTTTTGTTGTCTTTTGTGGGAGTTTTGTTCGCACTCTGTGTCCTGCCGAGTGTGGAGTTGCCAAACTTCTCGTCGCTCCCGTTTGCCGAGGGCGGTCTATACAGTGATGTGGCGGACGCGGTTCTATTGTTGCCGAGCGAGACGTTCACCGCCGAGAGGCTACTCACCGCCGAGGTTTATGACCTTTTGGTCGCCGGTGTCGGGTATCTGTTCGGTCTGCCGTTATACGAGGTTGCCGCCTTTTATCTTCCGCTCCTGCTTTTGGTTTTCACGGCCGTCTCGGTCTACTCTCTTGCCGATCGTTATCTTAAAAACCGACATCGCGCCCTGCTTTCGACCCTGTTATTCTTCTTTGCGTCGCCGCTCGTCCTACCGATATTCGACGGTGGTTTTTTCGCCACCGAACGACTCCTTTTTTCGGGAGAGTTTTGTTTTGTGCTGATACTCATGATAGCGAGCATCATCGCCCTTTCCGGCACCGTCGGGAGGATAGACGGTGGGATGTCGAAAGGCCTGCTGTCACTTTTGCCACCATCTCTTTGCTACCTACCGCTCTGCCTCATAGAGCCGCTGTATGCATTGTTCTTGTTGTTCGCACAGTTTGTAATAACTATCGTCTACACCGTTACGGGGCGATTTTATCTGCGTGTGTATCTCATGTTGATGGTTTTGTCCTCGATGTTTTTTGTGTTTTGCCGTGACTTTTTGCCATCGATAACACTCAACGAGCAATTCGAGATGAGTGGATTGTTTGATGGGTTGTTGCGCAACAGCTACACCGCCTCGGTGCTCTCTTACAACATTCTTTTCCCGATAGCGAGCTTGTTGAGTATTCTTTTTATCCTGTTCCCGTCGCTACTGCCGAGCATCTCGGAGGGGGTCAAGACGCTAAAAAACCTTAAGATCAGCGGCTATTTGAGACTGCTGTTTTTGCTGACCCTTACCGCCGCGATGGTCGGTGCATTTTTAATCGAGGGGGGATACGAGATATTGATAACTCTCGTCCTACTAATCGGTGCGATAGTCGTCTTTCGTGCCTTTGCGCGCAAAAAAAGTATGGTAGCTATTGCCTTTATAGCAGTATCTACACTTTTCGGCGTCTTTAACATCGGAGCTGTTGTCTACGACGGCGTTCTGCTACAGCTGCAAAGTTTTGGATATGTCGAGTATGAGCAAGAAAGATCGTCATTTCATCCCACAATGCTCAATGCGCTCGAATTCATCCACGATAATACGGAAAACTCTTCCGTGCTGATAAGCAATGTCGAGCAGGGGGAGGATTTTATCACGGCGATGTCAGGACGAGTCTGCCTTCCGATTCAAGATGGAGTTGTTGACGATATCCTCTCGTTTAGTGTAGGGCGAGAGGAGTTTCAGGAACTCTCGGTGGACTATCTGCTTTTCGAGGGGGAGCCGACCGACACAGAGGGTCTTGCGCTGTTGTATAGCGAGGGCGATTATTTTGTCTACGCTCTTTCCTAAAATCACTGTTTTCACCCATCTCGTCTTATATGACTACACAATATTTGGTAGTTGAAAAACCATATTGACCGGACTGGTCTACTATATTTAGTTAAATCAATATATATTTTCACCATAAAAGCACCGTTAGATTTGTATAAAATTACAATTGCAATATACAATATATAGTGATATAATTTTAAAGCAAGACAAAATATTGTTTAAGGAGTGGGGATGTTTCAATCAAAGATAAGTGAAAATGCTATAAAGGTGCTGGAGAGGCGATACCTGATAAAGGACTCGCAGGGCAACGCAGTGGAGACGGTGGAGGACCTTTTTCGACGTGTTGCGACTTCGGTGGCTCTCGCAGATAAAAGATATGATGAGAATGCGGATTCTGCCGCCACGGCGGATAAGTTTTATGAGCTGATGTCACAGCTTAAATTTTTGCCCAACTCTCCGACATTGATGAATGCCGGCAGACCACTCGGTCAGCTTTCGGCATGTTTTGTGCTCCCTGTCGAGGACAGCATGGAGGGCATTTTTGAGGCGATAAAGCAGGCGGCTCTGATACACAAATCGGGCGGCGGCACCGGCTTTTCCTTCTCGCGACTGCGTCCTACCGGCGCGGCGGTTAACACGACGGGCGGCGTTGCCTCAGGACCTATCAGCTTTATGCGTGTTTTTAACATGGCTACCGAAGCGGTCAAGCAAGGCGGCACAAGGCGCGGTGCAAATATGGGCATACTTCGCATCGATCATCCCGATATCCTCGAATTTATCAACTGTAAGCAGAACAATGCCGATATCACCAACTTTAACATCTCGGTCGGTATCACCGAGGAGTTTATGAACAAGGTGGAGTCGGGCGGTCGCTATGACCTTATCGACCCCAAGACAAAAGAGGTTACCGGTTCGCTTGACGCCGGCGAGATATTCGACAAGATCGTCACCGCCGCACACCACAACGGTGAACCCGGCATCATCTTCCTCGATCGACTTAACAAGGACAACGTCGTACCCTCACAGGGCGACATCGAGTCCACCAATCCCTGCGGTGAACAACCGCTACTGCCTTATGAGAGTTGCAACCTCGGCTCTGTTAACCTTGCAAACATGCTGAAAACTACCGAAAACGGTATCGAGATAGACTACGATCTTTTGGACGAGACGGTTACGGCGGCGGTTCACTTTTTAGATAACGTCATTGACATCAATAACTATCCTCTCGACAAGATAGCCACCGTCACACGTCAAACGCGCAAGATTGGTCTCGGTGTTATGGGCTTTGCCGACGCACTCTTACTGCTCGGCGTACCGTACAACAGTGATGCCGGCGTAGAGCTCGGCGAGAAGATAATGACCTTTATAAACGAGGCGGGACACCGTGCCACAAAACAACTTGCCATCAAACGTGGTCCGTTCCCACTGTTCTATGAAAGTATCTTTAAGGACGGCGACCTTATGCGAAACGGCACCGTCACCACCATCGCCCCGACCGGCACGCTCTCCATCATCGCCGGCTGTTCCTCCGGTGTAGAGCCGGTATTCGGCTATGTCTATATTCGCAACGTCATGGACGGCACCGAGATGATTGAGGTCAACGGTATATTAAAAGAGAAGTTGGAAGAGCTCGGCATCTATAGCGATGATCTTATGAGAAAGATTGCGGATGAGGGTACCATAGCACACATAGACGAGATACCGCAGTCGATTCGAGATGTATTCGTCTGTGCCCACGATATCTCCCCCATCTATCATGCGAAGATGCAAGCGGCATTCCAGCGCGCCACCGACAACGCCGTTTCCAAGACGGTCAACTTCCCCTCCACCGCCACCAAGGAAGAGGTAGCCGAGGTCTATATGCTCACCTACAGAGAGGGCTGTAAGGGCGTGACTATCTATCGTGACGGCTCTCGTGACAGTCAGGTTTTAAATATCGGTAGCGTCAATAATGCCTCAAATGAGACATCGGTCGAGGGCGTACAAATAGAAACTCTTTCACCGCAGGAGGCAAATGTTGTAGCGTCCGGATCAATTGTGGCGCAGTACGGCAAACTTCTGCCAAGACCCCGCCCCGAGATAACAAGTGGGTTTACCGAGAAGGTCAAGATAGGTTGCGGCAACCTTTATATTACGGTTAACTACGACGAGCACGGTATCTGTGAAGTGTTCACCGCCACCGGTAAGGCAGGTGGTTGTCCCAGCCAGAGCGCCGCGACGGCAAGATTGATGTCGGTTGCACTGCGCAGTGGCATGGATATAGGCGAACTGTACGACCAGCTCAAAGGCATACGTTGCCCCTCCACCGTGCGCCAGAGCGGCATGGCGTGTACCAGCTGTCCCGATGCCATTGCAAAGGTGGTAATGAAGGTGGACAGGTTTATCAAAGAGGGACAGGTGGGTCTCAGCACCCCCGATCCGGAACAAAAACCGATAAAAACAATTCCCTCTCGCCCTGTTATACAGAGTGAAGAAAAAACCGGGGTGAATTTCAATTTCTGCCCGGAGTGCGGTGCGACTGTACAGCATGAGGGAGGTTGTGTCCTCTGCCGTGGCTGTGGATTTTCCAAGTGCGGATAATCGACGTATGGTCACAGTTTGCACGACTATAAATTATTAAAAGATTGGATTGCTGATACAGTCATTCTGTTTCAGCAATCCAATCGACTTTAACTATACAAAGAGTATTTTTTCAAGAATTTATACACAATGTCGTAATACGCCGCCCTGTCGAGCCTTATGCACTCGGCATGGCGTGTATTTTTTTGTATGTAAAGTTCTTTATCTCCATTATAGGCGTTGTACATCTCTTTCGAGCTGTCGGCAGGAGTGACATCGTCATTCTCGCCGTGGATGAACAGTATCGGTATATTGACGTCTGCTAAGGCTTTAATGGGCGACACATCCTGATATCTATGTTTATAAAAAAGCAGATTAAAGATGTTTGCAAAGAAGATAAACGGCGCGCCGGATACATGATACTGCGTTTTCAATTGATATTTCAGCTCGTCATAGAGGTCGGCATATCCACAGTCGGCGACCACAAAGGCAACTCTATCATCTATTGCGGCGGTCAAAATCGAGGTGGAGGCGCCCATTGACTCACCATGTAGTCCGACGGTGCCGCCAACCTTTTGTTCTACCCAGTCTATACAGTCGATAAGATCCTTTCGTTCAAAATACCCGAGACTGCACTGCTCACCCTTGCTCCTGCCGTGGGCGCGGTGGTCGTACATAAGCACGTTATACCCCTTTGAGTAAAAAAGGTCAAGATAACGCAGTGAACACATAATATTGACGGTGTATCCATGCACCAGTATCACTGTCTTTTGGTGTTCGCCCTGTATTTTGGACGGATACCATCTACCGTACAGTTCATACCCATAACGAGACGAGATACCAACCTCTTCGTAGCGATAGGTATCTGGTTCAACGCCATAATAGTCCCCTCGCTCCGACAACTCTTTATAGACACCGTCATAGCCGTGCATCTTGGGAGCGGAGGTTTTTCTGTTAAGAATAAAACCGAACAACAGCGCCAGCAACAACAGCAAAATCAATATGGATAAGAGGACAATAGACACAACAAATAACAAAATAATACCCCCTGCTTTTAGTATGGTTAGTCGTTCAGTTTTTTATCAAGTTCTATTAAAGAAAGTGTGTATATTATTGCCGCCTTGATGAAGTTCTCGATGCTTATCGCCTCGTCCGGCATGTGTGGCGAGCCGTGACCCGGCGGTAGATTTATGGCGCTAAAATCAGTTTTGATACCGGGCCCGAACCCGACAGCATTTTTTAACTTTCTCGCATAGGTTCCTCCGCCCATGGTGTAGCACTTCACCGCACGCGAGGTGATGTCGCAATAAATCTCCATCATAGACTTAATATACCAGGTGCTCTCCGCAATAAAGTAGGGTCTGTTATTGTCGGGCTCTGTGAGCTTGAAACCATTTTCCTTTGCAATTCGACCTATGGTGTCTATCATTGCCACGTCGTTAGTAGTCACCGGATATCGAATGTTGAGCGATATGGTCACGGCGGCATCTTTTTTGCGCGCAACACAGGCGGCTAAGGTGAGCGACCCGCTCTCATCATCCTCGTATGCTATATCAACTGCGCTCCCGTCGTATGTATCACAGAGCTCAAATATGAAACTAAAGTACGGCACATCGCACTCATGAAAGATGTTGTTCTCAAGCAGCGGTTTGAGAAGAACCGCTATCGCATTGATGCCGTCCTCCGGTGAGGCGGCGTGGCAGGCGCTACCCACAGCAGATAGTTTAACACCGCTTGTTAACTCCTCAATCGTGATGAATTCCGGGAGGTTTTGAAGCTCTGATTTGTCCCTATTAAGTACGATATAGGCAGAGCCGGGCAGTGCATTCTCCACCAGTCCGGCGTTGAAATCGAGTATATCATCACTAACTTTATCACAGGAAAGCAGTGCGGAAAAAATCCCCTTTTCGCCGTTGCAGACAGGGAAGGAGGAATCGGTCACGATATTTATGTCACCCTCACCGAACTTCTCGACAATCTTCGCGATATCATGCATCCCAACCTCTTCTGCACACCCTACGAAGAGTGATAAATTACTACAAATCTCAATCCCAAGCTCCTTTATGCATCTCATAGCATAGAGGTTTTGTATGCAGGCATTCTTGTTGTCTGCAACACCGCGACCAATTAAAAACTCGCCGGTATTTGTCATTTCAAACTTTGGGTATATCCAGTCCTCGCCATGTGGTACAATATCAAGATGCCCCCACATGCCTATAGTTTTCCCACCGTTTTGATAGGTTATTTTGCCACCATAGTAGTCGGCATTTTGGCTCTCAAAACCATACCCGTCGCCCATGTTCAACATGGTGTCTAAAACCTCGGCACACCCCTCGCCGCAGACATGCTCACCCTCACTTTTAATGCTGACGGAATTTATCTCGATAAGCGTTTTAAGATCCGCGATCATGTCCTCGCGATTATCCGCAAACCACCGCTCAATTTTTTCTCTTAACATATCATCCTTTCCAGTACTCTTCTATACACTCGCGCAAAATTTGCACATATCGACGTCCACGGTTATAGTCGCCAAAGATAGTGCCTACCTCACGTTGCGCAACCTCAAAAAGGCATCCGCTCGCCGCCTGACACACCATCTTAAAGTTCTCGCGAATTGCCTCCTCATCCATAGGACCGTCCATGGTCACCTGTTCTGCTCTCGGTTTGCTGTAGTAGACAATATCACTGCCGCGCAAAAGCTCACCCACCTGATACTCGTTGTTAAAAGGAGAGACGGACAGTTTTCTAAGATTATCCCACTTTAAGACGTACTCCTCAAGAATGGCATCCACACGCTCACAACAGCCGTAGGATAAAAGACCGAATCGCTTAACCAATCTGTCCTGATAGGGGAATACAAACTCGCCAAACATTTCCGGCGACACCGCGGTCGTCTCCTGCGATTCTAAAAATCCCCAACAATCGGTTGTACGGGTCGCTTTATTACTCGGCAGTTCTTTGGTAAAGGCAAAACTCTCCTGTGCAATCGGGGAAATCCCATTGGTCGGCAGGAGAAGACCGTTTTCTTCGATATAGTCATAGTATCTCTCGTACACCGTTGTAGCCATATCCATGACCTCGTGCAACGTGTCGGGGGAGTCCATCATAGATATATAGTAGTTTTCCATCCCCATGAGGTGCACAAGTGGGTTAGTCATGGAACCGGCGAGGCTCTCCATGGTAATCTTGATCGGCAGGATGTCGCCGAAAATCTCCTCGGCAAGCGCCGCAGTCTCATCCCTGCCGGCTATATCAACGGAAAAACTACCGCCTTTCAGCTTTTCAAACCCCTCCTCAATATCCTCGATGACATTCTCTATATGATAGCCGTTAGAATGTTCATGAGAGCTCTGCATAACAAGATTTGGGGTTAGTCCAAACGGACATACCTTTGCCCTTTGTAGTACGGAAAAATAGTCCGCAATCGGTGTGTCGTCACAGAACAACTCTCGCCCGACAAGTGAGGATAGGAATATCTCCTCCAACCTACGCGCAGAGGGTGACTCGCACTCCAAACGATTGAAGATAACCTCCTCGGGAAAGTTGGAAAAGAGTAGTCGAACGGTCGGTGTCTCACGACGTTTTTGTGCCTGTGCCTCCCATTTTTTGAGTATAGTGTCATTTTCAGCACAGTTTGCAAACTCAAGCTGTTTGTTTGCAAGTGAGCGCAGTCGTTCTTTGTCTTTTAATGTGATGTTCATGATGATTATTCTCCTGTTATTTAATAAAATTAATTTGGTTTGCAAGCCAGCGTTTACTAAGTTCAACCCACTGCCCAACATGGGAGTTTTCATTCCCGGTTTCACGGGTGCAGACCGATATACCGTGTGTACCGCTCGGAAAAAGGTGTGCTTCAAATGGGATTTTATTTTTTTGCAGTGCACTCATAAGGACCAATGCATTTTCCACCGGCACGACGGTGTCGTCGACGGTATGAAAGATAAATAAGGGTGGGCAGTCACTCGTAACCTGCTTTTCAAGGGAGAAGAGTACCCCCATCTCCTCAAACTCACCGTCGGTAATCGTCGAGAGGCTCCCCTCGTGGCGGATGTTTTCATCTGCCGAGATGACGGCGTAGTTTATGATGCCTGCACTCGGTCTGTTCAGACCATTTTTATTGTCAAAATGTCGCAAAAATTCAGGGTTATTCCAAAGTATACAGAGCGAGGCGGCGAGATGTCCGCCGGCCGAAAAACCGGTGACCGCAATCCTATCGGGATCGCAACCCCATTCCTCCTCATGCTCCCTTATTGCCATGATGGTGGAGCTGAGTTCTTTGAGTGGATTAAAGTGTTTTATGTTTTGACCTAAGGAGTAGTAGAGGATAAAAACATTATAACCGGCGGCAAGATACTCAAACGCGACCGGCTCTGATTCGCGGGCAGAGCAAAACTGATATCCGCCACCGGGGCAGATAACCACGCTCGGATAACGTGTGCGGTGGTCGTCCATTTCGGTGAGAGGGGTGCGGAGATATCCCACCACCCGACCATCGGTGCCGTTAAAAGGAGTAAATTCGATAGTTTGCATATTGACCTCCAACTTTAATCATCTATTAACAAACGTGATAATTCACGCCTTAACTGTGAAATCATCCTGTTTAATTCATGGTCGCTCGGCCGGTTTTTTTCATCGTAAAGATGTTCTTTTCCAACCCACCAGACAGGACCTTTTTGAGGGGTGTCACCCTCACGCCTCGGAAAAATGTGCCAATGTATGTGTGTGCTGGGATTGCCCAAAAGTTCGTAGTTTAACTTGTCGGGCTTAAAGGCGTTATACACCGCCTCGGCGACGATGCTCATCTCCTCTAAATGATGAATTTTCAAGTCATGTGGCATTTCATGCAGTTCTATGTAGTGGTGTTTACAGAGGAACAGGGTGTAGCCTTTAAATAGCTGATAGTCGCCTATCACAACATAACCGGTTTTTAACTCCCGCACAAAATAAGGATTTGCGCCCATTTCTATCGCCTTAATTCGGTCACATACCAAACAGCTCATGTGATGTCTTGATTCCTTTGTTTTATCGTTTGTAAGTATTATATCACATCTGTAAAAAATTTGAAATAATTTTTTGCTGTACTTTTTCACAAACTTTGTGTATAATATAATAAAGCAATAACACAATGAGACAAAACGCCGATGGCAGGGACAAAACAGATAACACAAAATCGCAAGGCATTTCACGATTATTTTATTGTGGAACGCTTTGAGGCAGGCATTGAGCTGTGTGGAACCGAGGTGAAGAGCATTCGAGCCGGATCGGTTAATCTGAAAGAGGCATGGGCGGAGGTGGTTAAAGGCGAGCTTTTTGTCAACGCTATGCATGTATCACCTTATGAAAAGGGAAATATCTTCAACAAAGACCCATTTCGGGTGCGTCGTCTGCTAATGCATAAAAAAGAGATACGAAAAATTTCAGAGAGAATGAAACTCGAGGGGTTGACGCTGATACCGCTTTCACTCTACTTTAAGGACAGCA
>CAYJMO010000058.1:0-13423 GCA_964371365.1 uncultured Oscillospiraceae bacterium | reverse complement strand
TTTTATTCCTTTCAAACTGAATTCGTTTGAATTTCGTCACCTTGTGACGAAACCGAAAAAAACATCGAGAAAGGTATGGTCATAAAAATGAAAAGGTTAATATTAATGTTATCGCTCTGCGTTATGCTGTCGCTCTTTGGGTGCAGTGCGGTGCCGGACAGCTCTGCACCGGTTACCACCACCGACGACATACGTCCGTCGACGACTGTGGACGAGGTGGTAGCGGCGACTCCGGTCGAAAAGGTCTACCCCTACCTCTGGCTCGCGGAAGATCCGGAGCAATCAATGGAGTTAATAGCAACCGACGCACGTTTTGCCAGTCTAAACGAGAATTTGGGTGAGGAGGATTGGATATGGGACGATTTTCTCGGTCAGCTCAAACGAGAGGGCGAGATTGACTACATCGTCACCCCCGAGGAGGCGGCGAATTTAGCCGGCAGTATCTTTGAGGAGAGTTTCGGTCTAACTTTTAATGAGGAAATGCCAATCAGCCTCCAACTGCTAACGGACGGCACTACCGCCATATGGTATATCACCAACACTCTCGACCTCTCGAGTGTTGATTGGTTATATGCGTTGGAGATTAACGCTACAACGGGGGAGATCGGCTACCTTACGTCGGGACCGGACTACATGGGCTTTTATGCCGACATGTTCGAGACGGAAAAAAAGCCGTCCTTTGTCACGTTAGAGGGGGAGTTTAACAGCCTGATAGGGTATTGGGACGAGACCCACCCGCAGTTTAAAAACGACATGACCGAGATTAAGGACATGTTATTGTCGGAAATAGAGGGCTCACTGTTGTTGCAGGGCGCGAGCGTTGTCAAGATGGAGGAAACTTTCAACGAGATGGTCGTCGATGATACAAGACATACAGAGGAGCTGAGGGTACTGGTCACGCTGGACGACGGCAGAAAGATGCTGTTCTACGACGGCTACGACATAGCAACGAGCTACTACGACATAGGGGAATATCCGCTAAAGATGTTTTCGGTTGATTTTGACTATGTGGCGTCGGAGTATTAACAATAATAAGGACATAAATATGACTGCAAAAATAACCGCCGACAACAAGATTATCGAATGTCAAAAAGGCACGCTTCTCGGCGATGTCATGGAACTGCACGACGTATTTGAACAGCCGTGCGGCGGCAAAAAAAGGTGTGGCAAATGCCTTGTGACGGCAAGGGGTGCGCTCTCCCCCTTTTCCCATGAGGAGATGACCTTTTTGACCGAGGAACAGCGCGCCGCCGGAATGCGCCTTGCCTGTTGCGTGAGTGTTTTGGGTGACTGTGAGGTGGAGCGTCAGCACGGCGATGTCACGGTCAGCATCGGCGGTTATATGCCACAGTTTGAGTGGTCTCCGGCGTTTTCACGCTTTGCAATTTCGTTGGATATCGGCACGACCACCCTTGCGCTGCAACTCTACAGCACATCGGCACTTGTCGCCGAGGCGAGTGAAAAAAATCCGCAGGCGGTGTTCGGTGCGGACGTCATATCAAGGATAGAGCACGCGATCGCCGGCGAGGGGGAAGCGCTTGCAGACTGTATTAAAGACGGCATAACGCGACTGATAGAGGAACTTTTGCAAAAGGGCGGCGTTGACGCTGACGCTGTGGACCTGTTGATCATAACCGGCAACACCACCATGTTATACCTGCTCACCGGACGCAGTCCCGAACCGATGTCCCACGCACCTTTTGAGGCGGATCACCTCTTTGGTGAGGTGCTCGGGCATGCACTCATCGAGATCCTGCCGAACACCGAGCAGTATCTCCCGAGATGCATATCCGCCTTTGTCGGCGCCGATATCTCCACCGCGATACTCTCCTGTGGCATGTGCACCGAGCACGAGAGCGCGCTGTTGATAGATGTCGGCACAAACGGCGAGATTGCACTTTGGCACGATAACAAACTTTTTTGTTGTTCCACCGCGATGGGGCCCGCGTTCGAGGGGGCGAGTCTTTCCAGTGGCATGACAGGGCGACCCGGCGCGATATATAAGGTGGAAAGTGAGCAGGGACAACTGGTTTTTCACACCATTGGAGATGCGCCTGTCAAGGGCATTTGTGGCAGTGGTGTGGTGGATCTTATCGCCTGCGTTTTAGAGAATGAAACGCTGGACGAGACCGGCATGTTGGACGATGACATACCGCTCGGTGACGGCATATACTTCACCCAAAAGGATGTGAGGATGGTTCAACTCGCCAAGGCGGCACTTGCGGCAGGAGTTATCGCACTGCTTAAAAAAGCCGGTCTTAAATACAGCGACATAGAGCGGTTATACATCGCCGGCGGTTTTGGCAGTAACCTCAACATTAAAAACGCGGCAAGGATAGGGCTTATACCGACCGAACTGCTCGACCGGGTGAGTGTGCTCGGCAATGCCGCCCTCGCAGGAGCATCGATGTTGCTGTTAGAAAAAAATTACCGAGCGGAATTGGAACAACTCGTTAAAGGCGCCACCACCCACGAGAATTCCACCGATCCGGTGTTTAACGATGCATATATAGAGAATATGATGTTTGAGTGAGATTTTCACACTCTTTTTCAAAATCGAACATAACCCACTTTGAAAATTTCCTTTCAATCACAGAAAACGAAGCTGACGGTGTCACCGTATATTCTTGACTTTTATCCTAATTTCATATATTATAATTTTATCGAGTAATGGTTTTAATTTGCTCGTTATACAGTGAGATCGAATTTGTTTTTATAGAAATAAAGGATATAAAGTTATGACAAAAAAAGATTTATTAGGCTATATACTAAATGGTGAATATAAAGGCGAGCTGCCCTGTGGGTTCTGGAAGCATTTTCCCAGCGAGGCGGCAAGTGGCAAAGCCGCTATTGATGCACATTTGAATTATTACAGCGAGACTAATGTTCCTATAATAAAGATGATGAACGAGCATCTTTTTGAGATAGATACCACCATATCCTGTGCGGATGACTGGGCAGATGTCAAGGTAAAAGATATCTTTGAAACCGATTATGTTAACCTGTTGGAGGAGATCAAAACTCTTCGTGAAAAGGTCGGCGACGACAAACTAATTGTAGTAACAATACACGGTTTGCTTGTCTCTGCTTGTCATGCAACAGACGGGGTCGGAGTGTTTCCTCAGAGGGATAATACCATTACAGTGCATTTAAAAGAAAATCCCGAAAAAGTTGCTATTGGACTTAAAGAAATTGCCATAACGCTGAAAAAATTAATTAAAGCCTGCATTGAAGCAGGCGCGGACGGCATATATTATGCGGCTTTGGGTGCAGAAGAGGACCGCTTCCCTGACGATCTTTACGAGACTTATGTAAGACCTTTGGAGATTGACATCTTGTCCGAGGCCGTTAAGGAAGGCGTTGTATTTTTGCATATATGCAAGGAAAACCCTAAGGTGAAAATGTTTAAAAACTATCCCTGCCATGTTGTAAATTGGGCGGAGTATGCAGGTGAATACACCTTGGAAGATGGGTGTGAAATCTTTCCAAATGCACGAATCTTGGGCGGATTTGACAACACCAAAGGACTGTTTTTTGACGGCAGTGAGGAAGAGTTGAAGCTGCATATCCAAGAAGTAGCAGAGCGCATAGGCAAAGGAAGAATAATAATCGGAGCGGATTGCACCATTTCAGGGGATACACCAAACTCTCGAATTAAAAAAATAGTTGATATTATAGCTAACACAAAAGGATAAGCATTGTGTTTTTATAGTCAATTAATTTGAAAAACGCTACAGATTGGCGAGCAGAAATTTTGCCTATCAAGGCGGAGGATTGAGGAATACTTCCGTATTCTGATTGACGACAACGTAGATAGACAGAATTTCTGCCGCCAAGATGTGGTGGATTTCAAGTTAATTGACTATATTAGACATAACACAGAAATCGCCTCGGATACCGAACTTAAAAGAATCCACCTTTAATAAACGCTATTAATAACATATGTGCAGGGTAGAAAATATAAAAAAACCATCGGTTGACCTTAAGTTTTGTGTTTGTATTAATGAAGATAAGTGGCGCGGCGAGCAGGGCAAAGGCACTGAATTTAACGGAATACCCCTCAAAATGTAGTGCATAATAACTATACTCCGACACGGCGATAAAGGACGGGATATAACAAAGAATAAACAGCACAAGCCCAAGCCATCGTTTATCTCGGCATAGGCAGAATATAAGCATCAATGTTAGTCCGAGGTAGTCATAGTCGAACTCAAAAACACCGAGTAGGACGACCACTGCGGCGAGCATCGGCCACTTTTTGTTCAAAAAAGCCCATGCTCCGAGCAGGTTGACAAACAGTGAGAACATGATGTTCAGCTCATAAAACTCATGCCCGAAAGCAAGAACATACAGCGGTTGGGATAGGAGTGCAAATACGGCGAGCCGTGCAAGGTATCGCCAAATATTCTGTGTGTAAAAAAGCCCCACCGACATGCAGTAACAAAACAGAGGATACGCCAACCGTCCTATTATCCTCAACACTAATACATGAGGGAAGAAAGCCGAACCAACATGATCAATTATCATAGATATCATGGCGATGATCTTCAAAAAGTCGGTGTCAAGATTGGTTATCAGCTGTCGATTAGGACTATTATTTAACGGTGAAATCGTTTTTTAATCTCCTCTTTAAATGGTCGGTCGGCAAAAAGATAAAGCCCCACCGCAATAATCGCACTGAACAGCACCGAGACGAACATCCCCCACGCCGAGTCGGAAAAGCCGAGAAGGTATATAGGTATCGGAGCAAGTCCGATGAGTGTTACCACTAAAATATAGCCAAAATATTCCGAGAAAAACCGCTCACTCCTTGCCGCAAGCACCGTCAGAAAAATTGTCGCCGCAAGGTTTAGAAATGGGAAAACATAGTTGGTCGACCAAAAGTTCATGCCGGTTGAGAGGTCAAGAATAAATAAAAGCACCGATATGAGTATGTGCACCGACAATATTTTCGAGCCAAAGCGACGCTCCGGCGTCTGTATGACCGAAATCACAGCGGAGGATATCAGCAACGCCGCAACCACAATGACCGACCAGATAATACTGCCCTCTCGATGGGTAAACAGGTTAATATAAACACAGATAATCGACCCGGTGAATGCAACGAAAAATGGAACGTTCCAGAGCACCGAGCGATATTTTTTTATGTCGTGATAGTTAGGGTATGTGACCACGCTTGCGTGAGAGCTCGTGCCGCCGCCCTTTATCTCGGCATGACAGAGTGGACAACTTCTTTCGCTGTCATAGACCTTGACATTGCAATTCTCACACCTGTTCATAATTATGATTAATCCTTTTCATTTGGTTTCCCTCAAACGCTTTTCGTTTGAAAGGAACAAAGACTCCTTCCAACTAAAGTCGGGTCGGAAATTTATTTTCAAACTCCTCACCCCAACCGTTGGAATAGACCGTTATCTCATCTTCAATATCCTGTCCGAGGCGCATAAAAAACGCGCGGATCACCGATGTATCACTTATAGTCTTGGTGAAAGATATACTCAATCGGTCATCGATGGAACAAAGTCCGCAACTCATCGGGCTTTTTTTGGTAGGATAGAGTAAAACCTCGGCGTGCACGACATATTTTTTCACATCTATAGGCAGATCTATTCTGCCAAGGTTTGAAAAGGTCAGTGTCTTTTTGACCTCCCCTATGAGGTTAAATCCGACCGGTATGAGCAACTTCTTTAAAACCAGCGGAGTGTGTACCGAGAAAATGTTACGCGATATCTTAACATTGCGACCGAAAATAGTCTCCATATGTCGCGCGTTGGCACAAAGTCCGAGTTGAGTAGTTATGGAGGATAAAAGCTCGTAAAACTTGGTCTCCTCGGTCATACGATAGCCGACATTCACGACCCCAAAAAAATTCTTAAGTGTTGTTGAATCGAAAATCTTGCGCAGGTTGACCGGCACAGCCACCGCAACCGGTCGCTTGTTTCTCGTCCCTTTTTGCTTTTGTTCGTATATCGCCATAATAAGATGTGCAATGAGATATGCCGATATGCTACAACCGTGTTCCTTGGCGCGGAATTTGAGTTTATCGACCGATACAATGCCGGTCGTCACACTCTGTCCACGGCGAAGATAACGCCGACCTTTCAGCAAAAAGGCATCGTCCTGATGACCGCGAAAATTTGGCTGTGTCTTTTTCTCTCGTGAGAGATTTTTGTTGAAGCTGTCCTCGTCCACACTGTCATCTACCTCGTCAAAGAGTAGTATTTTACCCTCGTGGTCGAGTGCGCCGTATTTGAAGGTGAGATAATAGTATAAAAGCGACTTTAAAAACTCCGACAGGCCGCTACCGTCGGTCACGGAATGGTAGACCTCAACCGAGATGCGATTGCCAAAGTACAAAACTTTTATAAAAAAGCCCTTGTTGATGTGTGGTACGATGGAGGAGCATGGGGGTGATGATTCCGGCTCGACGGTAAAATGCATATGGTTCTGATCAAAATAATTCCAGAAAAGTCCACGGCGCATCCGTCCAAAAAACATAGAATATCGCTCATATATAGTGTTGACCGCAAGCTGTAAAAGATGCGCATCGATCGGCTCGGTGAGCACCACCGCAACCCTAAAGACGGAGGAATTATTCCTCCCGGAGACCGCAGGAAACAGCCTCGCCGCTACATCCAGCTTACCAAATTCATCCATTAAATTTCCCCTCGACCATCCAGAGCTTTTGCGAGCGTCACCTCGTCGGCGTACTCTAAATGTGCGCCGACCGGCAGACCGTAGGCAAGGCGCGTGACCTTGACCCCGAGCGGTTTAAACAGCCGCGCAAGGTATAGGGCGGTCGCCTCCCCCTCTACGGTGGGATTTGTTGCCATTATAAGCTCCTCGACACCACCGTCCGCAATACGCAGGGTAAGCTCACCGATACACAGTTGCTCCACCCCGATGCCGTCCATCGGCGAAATCAGCCCATGCAGAACATGGTAAACACCGCTAAACTCCCTCGTTTTCTCGAAGGAGGAGATGTCACGTGGGTTTTCCACCACGCAGATAAGCGAGCGGTCGCGACGCTCGTCGGAGCAGATTTGACAGATCTCACGGTCGGTAAAGTTTTGACAGACAGAGCAACGTCTGATAGAGGCGTGCAGTTTTTCTATCGCATGGGCGAAATTCAACGCCTCGGCACGCTCCATCTTCAGAATTTGATACGCCATTCTGGTAGCACCCTTGCGACCTATACCGGGCAGTTTTGCAAACTGGTCGATAAGATCCTCAAGCGGTGCGGCATTAAAACCTAAACTCATAAAACTGCCTAAATATTCAGCCCGAGGCGCTCCCGCTCGGCATCGCCAAATTCGGTTACCGTCTTATTTGCGGTATTGACCGCCTCGGTGACAAGGTCGCAGAGCAGCTCGATGTCATCCTTATCCACCACCGACTCGTCGAGGGTAAGTCCCGATATCTCGTACTTGCCGTTTATAGTAAGGTTGACAAGTCCACCGCCGGCACTTATCTCATGTGTCTTTTCCTCCAACTCTACGTTGAGTTTCTCGAGGCGTTCCTGCATTTTTTGAGCCTGTTGCATAAGTTGGTTCATGTTGGCAGGACCACCGCCCATGCCCTTTGGTATGTTAGCGCGCATTTTATTCTCCTTTTATTTGGTTGTTAGTCAACTATTATCTACTCACTATACTCCACCTTAACCCCCTGTTCTTCCAACATCCTTAGCGTATCCTGTGCACCGGTTTGGGTTGTCGGTTTTTTGTAGGGTCCTATAGAGTAGTGGTGACCGGAAATCTCGTTTATTGCATCACGGACTATTGCATTATTCTCCTTGTCCTTGCGCATAAAGTTCAAAAACATCTCGTTGCCGTCTATCAAAACACGGTTGCTTTCACTGTCTACATATGCTTTGGTGTTTATTAAGCTTGCATATGCAAGGGGGTTTTTGTCCTTTAACGACTCTATCACCTCACTCCAGCAGGTGAGCTCGCCCTGCTCATCCGTAATCTCGGCGAGTGGTTTGGGCGGTGGGGTGATTTTTTGAGGTTTGGGCGATTCAAGGGGCGGGGGTTGAATGGAGGACACAGGCTCCGGCGGTGATGTTGCACCTGATGTTGTCAACGGCGCAGACGGCACACTCGGCGGTGTAATGGATGTAGACGGCACACTCGGTGGTGACGGTGCAGTCGGTTGTATGTTTGCGGTCGGTCGATTGGGTGCACTCGTCTGCTCGACCGGTCGGCTCGGAACTGTCGTCGAATTTGCCATCTTGAACAGGGCGAGCGAGAGTTCCGCCTCTGCACTGCCGGAGGAGGCAATTCTGTCCAGCGCCGCCGCCAATAAATCACTGTAATATAAAAGTAATGAGATATCCTGTGATGCTCTTTTCCTGTATTGTTCACGCTCGTTGTCGGGCAGTCGTTCAAGAAGTCCTGTTGACATGCTTGCGAGCATCAGGTTTTTATAGTGGTTCATCAGCTCACGGATAAGCTGTTTTTCGTCAATATAGCCGGAATGCAGATCCGCAATTCGCTTTGCAACACCATTAATATCCCCACTCTCCACCATATCGGACAGCTCAAATAGATAGTCTCGGTTTGCAATGCCGGCGAGCATGGATATATTATCTGTCGTGATCTCGCCCGAGGCAGAGCTAACAGTGTCGAGAAGTGACAGCGCATCTCTCATACCGCCGTCGGCGAGGGAGGCTATGAGCGAGGCGGCATCGTCCGGCAGGTCGATCCCCTCGGTGTCTGCAATGTCGAGAAGTCGCTTTTTTATCACGTCTGGCTCTATTCGTCGAAAGTCAAACCGTTGACAGCGAGAGAGGATTGTAGCCGGCACCTTGTGTATCTCGGTGGTGGCAAGCATAAAGACGACATACTCCGGCGGCTCCTCCATTATCTTCAAAAGGGCGTTAAATGCCGCGCCGGACAGCATGTGCACCTCGTCGATGATATAGACCTTATAACGCGAAGTTGTCGGCGCAAAGACCGTCTCCTCCCGCAGTTCTCGAATGAAGTCAACACCGTTGTTGGAGGCGGCGTCAATCTCCTGTGTGTCAAGGTTTGTCCCGTTCTGTTCTGCTTTGCAGACAGCACACTCTAAGCAGGCATCGCCGTCCTGAGGGTTAAGGCAGGAGATAGCCTTGGCGAAAATTTTAGCACAGCTGGTCTTGCCGGTTCCACGCGTACCGCAAAAAAGGTAGGCATGCCCCACCTTTTCACCCTTTATTTGATTTTTAAGCGCCGAGACGATAGGCTGTTGCCCCACAACATCCCGAAATCCCGACGGCCGATATTTTCTGTAAAGTGCAAGATACATGTTTTTTCCGTAGTTGGTGTTTGTTTGGTGAATAGCTCTTTAGGCTAATGTCTAATAACTAATAGTGAATGACTAATGGAAACGGCTTGCGCCCTTTTATTAAAATATAATTGCTATTTTAATTCTTCACCATTAGCCAATAGTCTGAACAGTCCTTCATCTTTAGCCTAAACAGTCATTCACATTTCACCTTTAGTCATTAGTCTAAAAAAGCCCTTGCGTCAACGGTCGGCAGTACGGAGTGGCTGCGGCGCACAGGTAAAGCTGCTTAATGCTGCTCGGTTCCCCGCCTGACATGGTTCACTGCCCCCTGTCGCGCAGTTTCCATACCGCCGACCCTTGACGCAAGGATTTAACTTGATATTCCTTGGTTAAGACTATTATACACCAATTCTTCAATTTGTGCAAGTGCAAGTTTTAAAAGCTCCGCCGCCTTTTCACCACGCTCGGGGCGCAGTAAAATATACGGTTTGGTGCCGTCCATATATTTCGCTCTGCCTGCCATCTGCTTGATAAACGGCATGAGTAACCTCGGATTATATGCATCGGTATAGCAGGCAACATTTTGCCCCTTTTGTCCGATCTCATAAAAGCCGAGCTTTGCCGCCGTTACGCGTAACAATGATATATCGCAAAGACCTTTTGCACTAAGCGGAACCGCACCATATCG
The DNA here is from genome assembly GCA_964371365.1 of uncultured Oscillospiraceae bacterium. Taxonomy (GTDB): domain Bacteria; phylum Bacillota; class Clostridia; order Oscillospirales; family Ruminococcaceae; genus CAYJBH01. Next base: position 3,468 of record CAYJMO010000058.1, on the reverse strand, counting down.
GTCGGCGAGCTCCGACAACATGTCGTCGGCATCCTCTGCCGTCTCTATTGCCGCGATACGCTTGTACGCCTCAATCCTCGAAGCGGTGTCCGGGATATACTTTTCCGGAATAAACGCGTCCACCGAGATATCGATAAGGCAATCGGACTTATCCGGCGCAGGTGTTATCCCTTTTTCAAGTGCTATTGCAAGGTTTAGCATCTTCATATACATCTCATAACCGACACTGGTGAGATGTCCGCTTTGACTGTGCCCGAGTAGATTGCCGGCACCGCGGATCTGCAGATCCCGCATTGCAATCTTAAAGCCACTGCCAAAACTCGTAAATTCACGAATTGCGGAGAGGCGTTTTTCTGCTACCTCGTTTATCAGTTTGTTGCGACGGAAGGTGAAATACGCATACGCTTTGCGCGCACTTCGCCCCACCCGACCGCGCATCTGATAGAGCTGTGAAAGCCCCATACGGTCGGCATCCTCGATGATAAGCGTGTTACAGTTGCGAACGTCGACACCGGTCTCGATGATGGTGGTGGAAACAAGAATATCAAGATCTCCGGACAACAATCTCCCCCATACCGACGAGAGTTGCTTCTCCTCCATCCTGCCGTGCGCATAGTCTATGACAGCGCCCGGTATCAGTTGAGAAAGTCTATACGCGCAGTGTTCGATGGTGTCTATCCGATTATGGATATAAAACACCTGACCTCCGCGGGATAGTTCCCTCTCGACGGCGGAGACGATGGCGCGCTCGTCATACTCCATGACATAGGTCTCGACCGGTTGTCGCTCAAACGGCGGCTCGTCGATGGTGGAGAGGTCACGAATGCCGGACAGTGCCATATTGAGCGTGCGCGGTATCGGCGTTGCAGACAGGGTGAGCACATCCACACCGACAAACAGTTCCTTTAATTTTTCTTTATGCGTCACGCCAAATCGCTGTTCTTCATCCACTATAAGCAGACCGAGTTTTTGAAACTCGACACTTTTCTGTATCAGCTTATGGGTGCCGACCACTATATCGATACTGCCCATACGCAGACCTTTGAGCGTCTCTTTATTCTCCTTTGCGGTGGAGAACCGTGACAGCAGTGCCGACTTTATCGCAAACGGTTCCATGCGCTCCGACACGGAATTGTAATGTTGCATGGCAAGGATGGTGGTCGGGCAGAGCAGTGCCACCTGCTTTCCGCTCATGATGCATTTAAAGGCGGCGCGCAGGGCAACCTCGGTTTTGCCGACACCGACATCGCCGCACAACAGGCGATCCATGGCGTTTGGTGACTGCATGTCCTTTTTTATCTCGGCGATGGCGCGCAGTTGGTCGTCCGTCTCGTCGTAGGCGAACCGTTGCTCAAAATCGCTCTGCCAGTCACCGTCCTCATCGAACTTTATACCGGGGGTTTCAAGACGTTTTGCGTAGAGTTGTATCAGTTCCTTCGCCATCTCGGCGGTGGCGGCGCGTACCTTGCTCTTGGTCTTGCTCCAGTCACTGCCACCAAGGCGCGACAGTTTGACCTTTTCACTCTCGGCATGACTGACACGGGAGAGTAGGTCCAGCTGAGTGACCGGAATAAAGAGGGTGTCTCCTTTGGCATACTCTAATTTAATATAATCCTTAACAACTCCTTGCATCTCCATGCTTTCGATACCGAGATATCGACCAATGCCGTGGCTTTGATGGACAACAAGGTCGTCCTCGGTAATGTCGGAAAGGGAGGATAAACCTTTTGATCGCTTAGGTTTTTTGGCGACGACATCCGCCCTGCGACCGGTGATTATCGCGAGTTTTTCATGGGGGAAAACGGCGCCGGCGCTCAGCGAGCCGGGCTCCACCACAACAACGACACGACGAGGGTCGGCGTTTCGCTCCGTTGTGGCATTTATACGATGCTCACCTAATTCCTTTTCAAGGGCTGCGGCGGCGCGGCGTGTGCCGGCGAGCAATCGACATTGATAACCCTTTTTAAGATACTCACGTAGTTCGTCAAAAAGCGTCGCTGCAACCCCTGTCCAGACCGGTAGACGATGACAGAGGATATTGATGTTGTTTTTGAGCGTTACCCCGCGCAGACTCCGCTCAAAGCTCTCGAACAATAGGCAGTTGTTTGAGTAGAGTTTCAATAGGTCTGATTTATTGCCGTAAAACTTAAGTTTATCCGGCAACAGTTCGGCGGATATAAGGCTGTTTATCTGACGTTTTGCACGCTCCTCCGCCTCCAGTGATGCCTCAACTCCGGCGGTGTAGTCATCTGCGATGATCAAGGGGTCGTCGAGGTAATCTGTTATAACGCCGTAGTCCTTGTATTTCATCGGATAAAATTTATCGAGCGATGCAGGTATTACGCCACTTTTCAGCTCCTCAATCTCAGTTGAAAAGCACTCGGTTATCTGTTGTTTATCACGACGATGGGAGCAAAAGTCGTCGAATGCTGCGAGCGCCTCCTCCGGGCTTTTAAAGATAACCTCCCGTGCAGGGGAGATATGCACCTTTTTTATCTTGTCGTCACGTCGTTGACTCTCCACCTCAAAGGTAGCCATCTGCTCTATGGTGTCCCCCCAAAATTCACATCGCACCGGTTTTTCAAGATCGGGGGTGTAGATATCAAATATGCCGCCGCGTATCGAGAATTGCCCCGGCGCTTCGACGTTGTCACGGCGCACATAGCCGGACATGACGAGGTCGGCGGTGAGCTTTGAAAGCGGATAGTCCCGGCCGACCTTTAGGGTCAAGGTGGCGGCACAAAACTCCTCCCTTGTGGGCAGTGGTGAGAGAATTGCCTCCACGGTGGTCACGACAATGTCGGCACGTGAGCCGACAATTCGTCCGAGAGCCTCTATCCGACGGTATTCGTGACTATGATTTTGCCCCTCCACGTGGGAGAGCACCAGATCGCGACCAAAAAGAGTGGCAACGCTGTTGCCGACGAGTTTAGAGAGGTCATCCGCCAAGACGTTGCAATCCGTCTCGGTCGGGGTTATGATTAAAAGAGGTCTATTCAGCTCCTCACGAAGTGCAAGGTAATAAAAGAGCCTGCCTGCTCGCGGCATACCAAACACGCCGCAACATCCTGTTTGTGCGGCGTGAATTAGTTCTTTAAAGCTATCGCTCTCGCGAAGTCGCTGGGTGGTAGTATTTGTCATAGGTTTTTATAAGATTTTGTAGGGGAGGGGCTCAATGTTAGCAATCGATTTTGTGTGCAAATCGTCACAAAATATGCGCCGTTTTGCGAATAATCGCAATCCTTTAATCTATTACGTTTTCTTTTTGACCGTAACACGGCAACCGCAAAGACTATCCCTACCTATCCAATCTTTCTACAATTGAAATATATTCGCTATCATGGTTTTTTAGGGTTCTGTTTTTTTCTGCCGTAACTAATTTTTCATCTATACTCACTATTATACAATCCTCACACATACCAATATTGTTTATCGAGATTTCCTTTAATATACATTTTTTATCTGCTT
>CAYJMO010000057.1:7993-13775 GCA_964371365.1 uncultured Oscillospiraceae bacterium | reverse complement strand
TTGCACTGGAGCAATACAAAAATCTGGTGTGAACACTCACCTGTAAAACTGCCTGAGCTCCTTTCTCCCCGTTATCCCGAGTTTTTCAAAAATCTTGGATATTAGCTGTTTTATGTATCCGTAGGAGTAGTGTAGCTCAACCGATATCTCCTCGTTGGAGTATCCCTTAGAAATATATTTTAGAATAAGAAGCTCTGTTTGTGTCAATTCCTGTGACGTCTCGCTCAATTTCTGAAGCGATATCACGTTATCCGACAACAGACAGAGCTCTACCCTTGCGATAAAAACCGCAGGGTCAAACGGTTTAGAGATGAAGTCCTTTGCACCGGATTTAAGCGCCTTGAGCTCAAAGGTGGGCTCCGACGCGCCGGTCAGGAACATCACCGGTATATACTTGCATACGTCCATAGACTTTATAGCGTTTAAGGTTTCGTATCCATCCATCTCCGGCATAACAATGTCAAGCAGTATCAGGTCGGGGTGAATCTGTCCCGACAAAAACTCGAGTGCCTGCCTGCCACTCGGTGCATAGTGGACATTATATTCCTCTGAAAGCAGTATCTGTGCGCGTTCAAACACGGTGACATCGTCGTCCACCAATAGTATATTATGTCGGTACATCTTCCTCCTTAGCTTTTTAGATAATCATCTGCGGAATCTTTTATCAGCTGTAATCCCTTGACACTGTTCTGCCACAGATAGAATAAAAACGGTGCTCTTGCGGTGAGTTCGGCGACGCTACCACAGGTACATAATCGCTCTGCCTCACCTGCCTCGACAAACAAACGCCTTGCACCCACCGACTTTGCTCTGCTTTTTAGCGAGTGAGTTGTGAATTTAAGCCCGTTCAAATCCTCGTTTTCAAGCTGTTCTCTCGCTTTTTGCATCTCACTCTCGGCACTCGCGAGATATATAGAAATCGTTTTAAATAAAAGGTTGTTTTTGCCGACAGAATATCGAATTATCATGTCAAGCTCTATGTCATACCTTTCTAAGTCGGGGCGTATACCTTCAAGTAGTGCTATGTCAGCGTCTTCGATTGCATTTTCTTCACCCTTTATCACCCTATATTTGTTATCCTCGAGATGCTTAATAATGGTGCTCTCGAGCCTCTCCCACGATATCGGCTTTGTGAGATAGTCGTCAAAACCGTTTTGTAGCAGATGATCCTTTGTCCCGGTCTCGGCGTTGGCGGTCACCGCAATGACCGGAGCGTTATAATTGCCGGACACTCTCATCATTTCGAGCAGTTCCACGCCGTTTATATCCGGCATCATATAGTCCAAAAGGGCTATGTCATATCTATTATCTTTTATCAATGCCATACACTGCCCTGCATTCTGTGCGGTATCTATCTGCATAGCGGTGCGCTCTAAAAGCGCCTTGAACACGGTGAGATTGTCCATGTTATCATCCACTATTAGAAGTTTCACCGACGGTGCTACAAAGGTGTTTGCAACTCCTTTAACATTTTTTTCCGGTATATCCTGAGCCAACTTTTGTGGTATGTACACCTTAAAGTCACTCCCCTGCCCGTAGATGCTCACCACCTCGATATCACCCTTCATTAATGACAAGAGTTGCTTTACTATTGACAATCCGAGCCCCACACCCTCAATGTATCGTCCCTCTTTGCGGTCGATGCGTTTAAAGGCATCGAATATTTCGTCTACCTCTTCCTGCTTGATCCCTATACCGGTGTCGGAAATGATAAAGCATAATACCACATCACCCTCGCTTTGTGATTGTCGTTGTTCCACACGAAGACTGACAGCACCTTTGTCGGTATATTTGACGGCATTGTTAATAATATTCAGCAGTATCTGTTTTATTGCAAGTGCATCACCCACCAGATACTCACTCATGTTTTTATCGGTAAAAACCGAGAAACTCAGCTCCTTTTTCCGACTCAGAACCACGGCATACTGCTCCAGTTCGTGTAGTAGCGTCGCTATACTGTAAACCTTTGGTTGTAGTTGGGTTTTCTCCGCCTCAATCTTCACAAAATCGAACACATTGTTAATCAATGCATCCAGCAATTCACCGGCACTCCTTATCTTTTTGACATGGTCCGGTATCTGTGTCGAGTTTACATCACGTGATATCAACTCATTTGTACCGAGGATAATGCCTATCGGGGTTCGTATCTCGTGGCTCATATTCGCTATAAAGGCACTCTTCGCGCTGTTTGCACGTTCCGCCTCCAGTCTCGCCTGCTCCAGCTGTTTTTGTTGTCGAATATAGAGACGAAACTGTATGTACATAGTAACGCCAAGTATAAGACTAACCGTTACAAATCCGAAAACAGTATCAAGGAGCAGATCGTAGCCCACACGATATTCCGCAATACTTTCCGGATAGAAATAGGAATAAAAACAGATGGAAATATAGACAATGTACTCTATTGCAACCAGCACCACCATCATCCTGCCGCGTATTAAAAATATCGTAAAAATTATAGCAAAGATAAAAAACGACGGCATACCCCCGGTATAACCGTCGCTGTTGAAATACAATACAGAAAAACCAACTACAAAAACAATGAATATAGTTATGATACTGCAAAGATTTGAGTTTTTTGTTTTTATGTGTAGCATAAGCATGAACAGTGAAAACACCGCACTGCAAAGATTTATTACAACCTCTGTTACGGTGCTGTTTGAGATTAACGAACTCACTGTCATGACAAGACTGATTATACAACCGGCAAGGGCAAGGACATTGAATATCTTGCCGGTCAGTATAAAGTCATCACTTAAAAATGTTTTAATGAAACGGTTCTTAACCGAGCTCAAAAGCCCTCCTGTTTAATAGGTGAAGTTTAGCACATAGCCGCCGGCATCATTGTTCCAACTGATGTCGACCGACTTCAATGTCCATGGGTTAAAGTTGTCATATGACGCACTGGTATCTCCCTCGACATCGGTTATGTACAGTGTCCATTCCGTGTTCAACCAGTCCCCTTGAGTAGCAAAACCGTAGACTTCGGTCGAGCTGTTTGCGCCCAAAATTTGTGGCAGAATATCGATATCGTAGGATGATGAGGCGTTCGCTACACCAACTCTCATGGAGTATATTTCATAGCTCGAGTTGTTGTTGACTACAAACCCGTAGTTGCCGTTAGAATCATAGCCGGTAGCATTTGCGTTCTCGTTCTCGATGAACAAACCTTGAACAGTGCTTTTTACATTGCCCGCAGAGTCATAGACATTTGCAATCGGTATGATATTGGTACCGTCGGTGGTAATGGTTAATACTATGTCGTCACCCTCCGCAACCTCAACACCCACCAGTGAATAGGAATCCCCATCCTCGTCGGTAATCAAAAAATCCTGTGTGTCGTTGATGTTGCCGATGGTCATATCCATGTATATACCGGTGTCCACCCTCATGCCGCCGAGTAGCTCCGCACCAAACTCGGTGCTGGTGGAGGCGGTGGAATACAGCTCTACAAAGGTGTATCCTGTATCGTTGGTAAACTTAATATTTCCCGAAACAACCGGCTCTTCATAAGTCCTCGGCGCACCCTCGGCCATACCGGAAATAGGTGAGACAGCCTCACCGGAACAGCCGGCGAGCAGTAACATCGCAAATACAGTGACAAAGATGCACAGCTTTTTCATAATCATTTTTCTCCTTTTCACGAGCAGTATTTTTGTTTTAATAATAACATACAAATCATTGTTGAGGTAGTAACCGTGGGTTAGATGTTTTATTTTTACAAAGTACCTGCTTATAAAAAGTATTATATATTACATTCATGATAAAATCAATATTATGTTGCATTTAATCCTGTTTTTTGATACAATATAGATGTAATAATTATATATAGAGGGATAAAACAATGGCTCAGTTTACCGTATCATTAGAGCGACTTGTTTCACTTTTACATTTAGAGGTGGAATATACTCCGTGTGCTCTGTCCGAAATAATGGTCTCTACCCTCGATGTCAACCGTCCCGGGCTGCTGCTCGCCGGCTTTAACGACTATTTCGATCCCACACGCATACAGATTTTAGGTCTTGCCGAGATCGCCTATCTCAACCAACTTTCCAAAGCAAAACGAAAACACCAACTTGATTACCTTTTCGGTGCCGCTCCTGTCGCAGTCATTGTTGCGCGATACCTCGACATCGATAACCAGATTAGACTTGCGGCTAAAAGGGCAAAGGTGCCCCTACTGCGCTCTCACGAGAACACCTCCGAGCTTGCCAGCGCCGTCATATCAATCCTTGCGGTGGAACTTGCACCACGCATCACCCGTCACGGCGTGTTGGTGGAGGTCTATGGCGAGGGGATACTGATGTTAGGTGAGTCCGGTGTCGGTAAGAGTGAGACCGCCATCGAGTTGGTTAAGCGCGGCCATCGTCTTATCGCCGACGATGCGGTGGAGCTGAGAAAGGTTTCCAACCGTACTATAGTAGGTCGCTCACCCGAAAATATTCGCCACTTTGTGGAGATGAGGGGGGTCGGCATAATTAATGTTGCGCGGGTGTTCGGCTTTGGTGCGGTAAAAGAGACGGAGAAGGTGGACCTTATCGCCGAGTTGGAGACATGGGAGCAGGGCAAATACTATTCCCAAACAGGCCTTGAAACCAAGATGAAAGAAATTCTCGGCGTATCGATACCGACCTGTCTTATCCCCATCCGACCGGGGCGTAACCTCGCAGTTATTTTAGAGGCCGCCGCCATCAACAACCGTCAAAAGAAGATGGGTTATAACGCCGCAAAAGAACTTCTCGCCAACATGGGGCTGGAAGAGTAATATACTGAAAGGAAGATACGTGAATATCATAGCAGACCTGCATTCCCATACACTTGTGTCGGCCCACGCGTTCAACACCATAACCGAAATGGCAAGAAAAGCAAATGAGGTTGGACTCTTTGCACTCGCAATCACCGACCACGGACCAAAACTGCCGGACGGCGCGCACCCTTGGTACTTCTATATGCTGAACAACCAACCTGATGTAATGGAGGGGACCTTTATAATAAAAGGGGTGGAGGCAAACATCTCCGATTTGAAGGGCGGTCTTGACATAGACGACCTCGGCGAGGACAAGCTCTGCGACCTTATCATAGCCTCGATACACAGCTCATTTTTTGAAGAGCTGGACCGCGATGCCGCAACCGAGCTGTGGCTAAACGTTGCAAAACGGCGTGACGTGGATATCGCCGGCCATCCGGAGGAGGCACGCTATGCGTTTGACTACGACCGCGTCACCAAAGCATTTACCGACAACAACGTCGTGGTGGAACTCAACGCCAACTCCCCAAAAGTGCGCCTTGGGAATGAGGAGAATGTTCGCGCCCTACTGCGTGCCTGCAAAAAAAATGATACAAAAATTGCGATAAACACCGACTCCCACTCGATTTACACCCTCGGCGACTATAGTTCCGTTATGCATTTTGTCGACGAGATTGATTTCCCTGAGGAGTTAGTGGTCAACTCGTCAAAACATCGACTTTTCGACATGATGAAAACTTCTAATCATGGTCTTTATCTGCGTATGCTTGAATATGATAATGCATACATCTAATATTGAAAGGACGGCATGAGCATTTTATCCGCTTTAACAAAGGCGAGCATCCCCTTTTTGACCGAGGTGTCCTGTAGAACTCTTTCCACCTTTAAGATTGGCGGCATCGCCGACCTTGTCATCGACCCACCCGACAGCGAGGCACTTATAACCGCACTGCAACTAATCCGGCAGCATGATATTGACTACACAGTTATCGGTTGCGGCAGTAATCTGCTATTTTCCGACGACGGCTACCGTGG
>CAYJMO010000057.1:0-7983 GCA_964371365.1 uncultured Oscillospiraceae bacterium | reverse complement strand
GGTGCAGGTGCTCGCAGGTGAACGATTATCCCGACTATGCAGTTTTGCGGCGGAACACTCGCTGTCCGGCATCGAGTTTGCCTATGGCATTCCCGGCTCGCTCGGCGGTGCTGTCTATATGAACGCAGGTGCATACGGCGGTGAGATGGCTGATGTCATTAGCTCGGCTGAGGTTTTGACCGACGATCTGACCGTCAAGACACTTTTAGCAAGCGAACTCGACTTCTCCTATCGACACAGTATACTATGCGAGAGTGGCGACATAGTCCTATCCGCTGAACTCTCACTCAAATCCGGCAACAAAGCAGACATTGTCGCTGAAATGGATAAAAATCTCACCGCACGAAACACAAAACAACCGCTCTACCCAGCGCCGGCAGTACCTTTAAACGTCCTGTCGGTGGTTATGCATCGGCGTTGATCGACGAGTGTGGACTCAAAGGTCGCTCGATAGGCGGTGCAATGGTCAGTGAAAAACATGCCGGTTTTGTCGTGAACACCGGCGATGCCAGCCGCGAAGATGTGCTTAAACTATGCGAACTTATAAAAGATACGGTTCTGCAAAAAAAAGGAATCTCACTCGATTTAGAGGTTAAACTCATATAAAAGAGGAGGACGTAATGATAAAACGCAAACTACTACTCGTGACCGGGCTGTCCGGTGCAGGCAAATCGCTCGCCATGCGTGCACTTGAGGATATCGGCTACTATTGTGTCGACAACCTGCCCGCCGACATGCTCTCCCATTTCATCACTTCGTCGGAGCATCGATCTCGGTATCTTGAAAAACTTGCCATCACGGTGGATATACGCAGTGGCGACGACTTCGCCGAGGTCTCACAACTATTGTCCTCTCAACCGGAGAACATGACCATAAAACTAATGTTTCTCGACTCCGCCGACAGCATCCTTGCCAATCGATATAAGGAGACACGTCGAACCCACCCACTCACTATTCGCAAAAAACTACCCACAGACCAAGCACTCAAGGAGGAACGAAAACTACTCAGCCCGCTTTACAGCGTCGCCGACTTTGTCATTGACAGCGGTCTTTTAAGCCCAACGGTTCTTCATGAACGCATTGCAAGGCAATTTACCGACTCGCTCGGTGAGATCATGCCGGTCAGTGTCATGTCGTTTGGCTTTAAGTACGGAATACCTACCGATGCCGATCTCGTCTTTGATGTGCGATGTCTGCCAAATCCATTTTATATAGAAGAGCTACGCCACAAGACCGGCAAGGACAACAAGGTCTACGACTATGTCTTCAGCTTTGAGGAGGCACACGCGCTTTTCACTAAACTAATCGAGCTTATCGACTTTTCGCTACCACTCTATATCAAGGAAGGGAAAAGTCGTCTGAATATTGCGATAGGGTGCACCGGCGGCAAACACCGCAGCGTGTCATTCGCAAGGAGGTTGGAACAGCACCTCGAACAAAACGGATATAACATCTATGGATATCATCGAGATATTTCAAGGAGCAATCAAGCCAAAATTTAAGGAGTAGATTAATTATGGAAAAAAAATTATGCAAATCAAACGACCGCAAGATAAGCGGTGTATGCGGCGGCATTGCAGAGTATTTTAACATCGACGCAACGCTTGTGCGTGTCGGTTTTGCGATATTCTGCCTATTTGCCGGCACCGGTATTATCGCCTATATCATAGCCTCCTTCGTAATGCCGGATAATGATGAGTTTTAATGCTACGGTCAAGGCGGAGATTGAGGGACAACGTCACATACCACAGGAGCCTGCACTCGCTGAACTGTTCCTGTCCTGCGGATTTATCAGCGACCCACAAAAGGAGTACCGCTTAGAGTTTCACACCGCACAGCACGGACCTACCAAAACCCTGCTCAAATCGCTCTCTCAAAAAGGGATAACTGCGCACAGTGTCCAGCGCCACGGTAGATTTGTGGTCTATATCACCGCGTCTGAGGACATCGAGGACATCCTTATCATGACCGGGGCACAAAATAGCGCCCTCTCGCTGATGAACGTCAAGATTGAAAAGGACATCCACAACCATACCAACCGCATAGCCAACTGTGAAATAGCCAATACCGAACGCACCGCGAGGACGAACGCCCTTCTCTATCGCTCGGTGCAACTTTTGCGTCAAAACGGTGTGACACTGCCACCGGAGCTCGCCGAGGCGGCGGATATCCTGCTCAAAAACCCCGAGATGAGCATGTCCGAGATGGCAAGGGAGCTACATCTCAGCAAATCCGGGCTCTATCATCGTATGCAAAAGTTAAAGTCACTTGCCGAAAAGTTATGAAAGGATAAAATGAAAAAATTATTAGTCGCACTGTTATTAATGCTTGTCGCACTACCACTCGGTGTTTTTGCCGACGTTATCTATGAGCCACCGGAGGATGATTTTTATTGGGCACATCAGGACGAGTGTGTCCTCAACGAACGTGTCTATATCGCCGCCTCGTCGGGGGATGCGGTGAACATCTACCGCTCACCACAGGACGGCACCGTCATCAACACGGTACTGAACGGCAATGAAATATACACCACCTGGAGATGGAATGACTGGTATCAGGTATTTGACGGCTGGGTGCATAGCGACGACGTCTCGCTGATATATGACAGTGAGCAGTTTATCGCCGACAAGATTGAAACACGGGATATCCACCAGTACACCGGCGACGAAATGTCAATACCGTCGGCACAGCTGTACACCTACCCCAACAGCGGCGACAGCAAAGAGCTGGTTGAGGAGGCAGACTATGGACTCATCGGTGCGTCGTTCGTGCACTCCTATATTGATGAGGAGGGGCGCGAGTGGGGCTATATCACCTACTATATGTCGAACTCCGGCTGGGTCTGTGTCGACGATGCGACCAACACATCCCTTAATAGCGGTGCTGTGCCGATCGAGCAGAGTGTCTCACAACAGCGCGGCAGTGACGCCGTGCCGGGGCAGGCAAGCGCACCGATTCTACTTATCATCGCCTCGGCGTTGGTAATTGTTGTGGTAGCAGTCACTCTTGTTTTGATCCTGAAAAAGAAAAAGATTAAATGACGGCACTTTTAGGTTTATCCCATCTCATGGTGGACCTCGGTTGTGCTTTTTTGGTGGCACACCTCGCCGAGGGTGATCTGATGGTTGCGCTTTTGCTCTACAACTTTTGCGCTTTTGCTCTCCAGATGCCGCTCGGGATAATCGTTGAGGGACGATTCCCACCTTTAAAGACAGCGGCGGTCGGTATCGGCCTCGTGGTAGTCTCCTACGCCTTCACCGATATAACCCTACTTGCTCTTGTTATCGCCGGTGTCGGCAACGCACTTTTTCACCTCGGCGGTGGACTTTCGGTCATGAACCGCAGTGAGCGCGCCGCACCGCTTGGCGCATTTATCTCCCCCGGTGCTCTGGGTCTGTTCCTCGGCGCACTGCTCGGCGGTGGATGGCGAGTGCCGATACTGCTGATATTGGCTCTGCTCGCGCTTGTTCTCTCCTTTTTAAAAGAGGATGTCCCGACGTTGAAGCCAACCGCATCCAAGAGCACACCGGAAATAATCCTCCTACTTGCACTTTTTGTGGTGGTGGCACTGCGAGGTTTTCTCGGATTAGGGGGTGAATTTAGCTGGCGAGCGGAATATGCCCTGCCCTTTGTTTTGGCGGTGGTGCTCGGCAAGGCAATCGGGGGATTTCTCGCAGACCGCTTTGGTGCGAAGATCGTCGGCATAGTTAGCCTCATCGTCTCCTTTTTATGCTTTTTGCGAGCCGACATTATACCGTTAGGACTAATCGGCGTATTTTCTTTTCAACTCACCATGCCGATAACACTTTGGGCGGTCACACGGGTTACGGCGAAAGGGTTCGGCTTTGGTCTTTTGACCTTTGCTCTTTTTATCGGCTCTTTGCCGTTATTGCTCAATTCCAACCTCACCCTTGCCGCCCCGATTATCGCACTTATCTCACTTATCTTTTTTGTGATAGGTTTTAGAAAAGGGGCGTTATGATATTTTTTTCGTTACTCCTATCCCTTGCCCTAACCTTAATCATCGAACTGCCACTCGCCGCCCTCTTTAAAATACCGATAAAGCGTGCGCTTTTAGTTAACATACTGACAAACCCCGCCGTTGTTCTGCTCTTTCACTGGGCAAGCTTTTTATCCCTGCCCACCCTGCCGGTTGTTGTAATTTTAGAGATATGTGCGATAGCTACCGAGGGATATTTTTATAAAGGATATCACAAACGTCCTTTTTTGGTTGCGATTATTTTGAACGTAATATCCTATAGTGTTGGTTTTTTTTATTAATAACCTCCGGTCGTGTTGTAGTGGAAGGTCTCTGCTCCTCCCACCATAACGGTTATCGGTACATTTAGATCGGGACGGGCAACCCGTCCCCTACACCCTTAAAATCCAAATTAAAATAATGCATATTATACACAAAAAAAGGAATCACCGACAATGACCGACTTCGTCCATCTCCATCTACACACCGAATACAGCCTTTTGGACGGTGCATGCCGTATTGAGGCATTGATGGACCGACTTGTCGAGATGGGTCAACACTCCGTCGCTATAACCGACCACGGGGTTATGTACGGTGCGGTGGATTTTTATAAAGCGGCAAAAAAACGCGGCATAAAGCCAATTATAGGCTGTGAAGTCTATGTTGCGACCCGAGGCATGACCGACAAGGTTCACCGTCTGGATGGCAACAACCACCTCGTCCTGCTCTGCAAAAATGAGACCGGCTACAAAAATCTCTGCACCCTCGTTTCGGCAGGATTCACCGAGGGTTTTTATTCCAAACCGAGGATAGACAAGGAGCTGCTCAAAAAACACTCTGAAGGACTTATCGCCCTCTCCGCCTGCCTTGCAGGGGAGATCCCCTCCTCCCTGCTCGCCTCCAACCGTGAACAGGCACGCGAGGCGGCGACTTTTTATCGCGAACTGTTCGGAGAGGACGGCTTTTATATTGAGATTCAGGATCACGGTCTGGAGGAACAACAGCGCGTGCTACCCGAGCTCATATCCCTTGCGAGAGAGATGAACATACCGCTCGTAGCCACCAACGACAGCCACTATCTACTCAAAGAGGACTCCAAGATGCAACGGGTTCTCATCTGTATCGGCACCGGCAAACAGATGGGCGATGACGATGTTTTAGAGTTCGGCACCGACGAATTCTATGTCAAGTCGGGCGATGAGATGTCTGCTCTCTTCCCTCTTTGCCCTGATGCAATCTCCAACACGGTCAAGATTGCAAAGATGTGCGATTTCGACTTTGAGTTCGGCGTAATAAAACTGCCGCAGTTCACCCCCGATACCGATGAGTCTCCGATAGATTACTTTGAGCGGCTTGTATGGGATGGATATCATCGACTTTTCCCCGAGGAGGACATAATCGCACGAGACAGGGTTCTCTTTGAACTCGATGTGATAAAAAGCATGGGGTTCACCGACTATTTTTTAATTGTGTCCGATTTTATCTCCTATGCAAAAAACAACGGTATTCCGGTAGGTCCCGGGCGTGGCAGTGGCGCCGGCAGTCTTGTCGCCTACTGCATCGGCATAACCGGTATCAACCCTATGCCATACAATCTACTGTTTGAGCGATTTTTAAATCCGGAGCGCGTCAGTATGCCGGACTTCGACATCGACTTTTGCTATGAACGCCGCGGCGAAGTGATAAACTATGTTAATAGGAAATATGGAAGCGATCATGTTGCCCAGATAATCACCTTTGGAACCATGGCGGCACGTGCGGCGGTGCGCGATGTCGGACGTGTGCTCGGCATGGCTTATGGCGATGTCGACCGAGTCGCTAAATTGATACCTACCGAGCTTAAAATGACGCTGAAAAAAGCACTTAAATACAAGGAACTCAAGGCGGTGTACGACAGCGATGCGTCAGTACAAGAGCTAATCGACATGGCAATAAAGGTAGAGGGTATGCCACGGCACGCCTCCACCCATGCCGCCGGTGTCGTGATTACGCCTATGCCTACCGTTAATTATCTGCCACTCGCCGTCAGTTCCGAGCAGGTAGTCACCCAGTTCCCCATGACCACCATCGAGGAACTCGGTCTATTGAAAATGGACTTTTTAGGTCTTCGCACCCTCACCGTCATCGAGGACTGTGTAAGACAGATTGAGGACAAGGACTTTGATATTGACAGAATACCGCTCGACGATCCTGCAGTCTACGCCCGCCTATCTCAGGGGGACACCGCCGGAGTATTCCAGCTTGAGGGTCGTGGAATACAACAGGTGTTAATGAACCTACACCCGACACGTCTTGAGGATTTGATTGCTGTCACCTCGCTCTATCGACCGGGACCGATGGATAGCATACCGAACTATATTGAGTGGCGACACCACCCCGAGAAGATTCGCTATAAAGATGAAAAGCTCAAACCCATCCTTGCCGAGACATATGGTTGTATCGTCTATCAGGAACAGGTCATGCAGATATGTCGTGAGCTTGCCGGCTTTTCCTACGGTCGAGCCGACCTCGTCCGCCGCGCGATGAGCAAGAAAAAACATGACGTGATGGAAAAGGAACGACAGGCATTCATCTATGGTCAAAAGGGCGAGGGGGGCTGTGTCGGCTGTGTAGCAAACGGCGTGAGTGAACGTGCGGCAAACGAAATTTTTGACGAGATGGCAGGTTTTGCCTCCTACGCTTTTAACAAATCCCACGCCGCCGCATATATGTTAGTCGCTTATCGCACCGCATACCTTAAACAATACTATGAAAAGGAGTTCATGGCGGCACTTCTTACCAGCGTTTTGCAAAGTTCCGACAAGATTATAGAGTACTCCGCCGTCTGCCGTGCGAGAGGAATTATGTTGTTGCCTCCCGACATCAATCGCTCTGACGTTGGTTTTACCGTCGACGGCGAGGGGATAAGATATGGCCTCCTTGCTGTCAAAAACGTCGGTGTCGCACTCTGTAGGGCGGCGATTGCAGAGCGCCACGGTGAACCCTTCACCTCACTTTATGACTTTTGCTATCGTTTAGACGGCAGTGATATTAACCGCCGTGCACTCGAATGCCTGATAAAATCCGGCGCATTTGATCGATGTGAACCCAACCGCAACGCCCTTTTGTTGTCGCTCGACACCATGCTCAAAAGTATCGACAACGACCGCCGCAATAACGTTGAGGGGCAGATAGGACTTTTCGGGGAGGAGAGTGCGCATAGCGGATTTGTACTTCCGAATGTCGAGAACTTCCCACCCTTTGAACTGCTCACGATGGAAAAGGAGGTCAGTGGTCTGTATCTGTCAGGACACCCGCTCGACCGATATGCCGACCTTATTGGTCAATACAGCAACATAACGTTGGTAGATGCACTGAATGAGGAGCTCGCCACCGAAAACGACAATAAAAGTGTGTCACTGATATGTAGCATCGTCGCTACCAAATTCATCACCACACGGCGCGGTGATACTATATGTTTTGCCACCATTGAGGATACCACATCTCAGGCGGAGCTATTGATTTTCGCCAAGACATTAGAGGCCTGTCGCAGTGAGATAACAGAGAACGCGTTGGTGTTGGTCAACGGTAGAATTTCTCTTAAAGAGGACGAGCCGAGCAAGATAGTTGCGCAGAGCATAATTCCGATACGGTTGTTAAAACCGCTACCCAAAGGTAACGAGGGACTTTATATCAGAATAGACAACAACAAAAACCCTCTTTACAGCAGGATGACTGCGACGCTGGAGATATATTCCGGTGAAACTCCGGTCTATGTGCGTTTCACCGACGACGGACGACTCGCCCGACTGCCGAGCAAATATTGGGTCAAAAACCCCGAGACGGTGAAAACCGCACTTTCAGAACTGCTCGGGAGCGAAAATGTAGCTCTTAAGGTATGACAATCGTACACAATCTAACAACCATCAACAATTTGACAATTGCGTGCAAAAAGGATATAATATAGTCATTCAACTTAAAAAACGACATAAGGTTGCCGAGCAGAAATTTCGCCTATCAAGGCG
>CAYJMO010000056.1:528-13853 GCA_964371365.1 uncultured Oscillospiraceae bacterium | reverse complement strand
TTACAGGGGGGATGGTGGCTCGTTCCGCTCGGGGTTTCGACACTGCGGTGTCGGAGTGTTCCGCTCTTGCGAGAGCGGGGGCATGCGGTGCGTGCGCGCACCTCTGGTCTTGCTGTCGCAATCCCTGCGCCCTGCGGGCGCGCCCTTTGGCTCGCTTACGCTCGGGGAGTTGCGCGCCTGCGGGCGCGCGGCTTACCAAAGTGTCACCTATCATTGACATTTCTACAATATTTGCAAACCCGAACAAACAAATCACTTGACAACTTAACTCTTTTTTGATATAATACAAAGGCTAATGTGGACAAAAAGAGGTTTGCACGGCTCGGCATGTATTTTAATGCGATGGAGGATATCGCACCTTGACCCGATGTCTTGTATGGTCGAAACACCCCTAAACACGCAGATGTCTATCACACAAAACCATGAATGACGGTTTTTGTATGATACACTTTGATGTTTTCCCGAATGAATTGACTATTATTTTTTACCTCTTTATATGTAGAAAGGACTAACAATATGAAAAGAACATTTCAACCGAAAAAACGTCATCGTGCTCGTGTGCACGGATTTCTCTCACGCTCTAAGAGCAAAAACGGACGCAAAGTGCTTGCCCGTCGCCGTTCGAGAGGTCGCGCCGTTCTCGGAATTTAACGGTGCGTCATCGTTCACTGAACAAAAATTATGAGTTTTCTCGCTGTTATAAGCGCGGGAGCTACATAACACATCCCCTCGTCGTCACCTATCTTTACAAAAACAACCTTGGTGAGACAAGACTCGGGATTACAACCTCTAAAAAAATAGGGGGTGCCGTTACAAGAAATAGGGCAAGACGCATACTGCGCGAGGCGGCGAATGTATCGATACCGACAGATCTCGGATACGATGTCGTGCTGGTCGCGAGGAGTGCTACCTCTGATTCAAAGAGTACCGTGCTTGCCGATATAATTAAACGACACCTAAAAAAACGATGCGTTTAATCAGACAATTGTTTATACTGCCTATACGGGGATATCAGATGTTCATATCTCCACTCCTCGGCCACCATTGCCGTTATACACCTACTTGTAGCCGCTATGCTATTGAGGCTATCTCGCTACACGGGGTTTTGCGGGGTGGTCTTTTGGCGTTTTTGCGAATATTGCGCTGTAATCCGTTTGGAGGTTTCGGTTTTGATCCCGTGCCGGAAGAGTTTACACTTAAAAGAGATCAGTATAAAAACTGAATCTTTAATCACTCAGTAACTCATATGCATAAAATCACATGCCTTTTTTATGCTATTCTAAAATATGGATTTTATGTTAAGTTTTATACTTTTGAGTCTATCAACCTTTTAGAAAGGAATGGTTTTCTAATCTATGTGGGAATCTATCACGACATTTATCCCGAGCATATTGGGTGTTGTCATGCGTGTAATACAAGGGTTTGCCGGCTCCTACTGGCTGTCCTTGTTCCTGTTCGCGCTTGCAACTAAACTGTTGCTCTTCCCCCTTGCATTGAAGCAACAAAAATCCTCCGCCAAGATGGCGGCATTCCAACCGGTTCTCAGCGAGATCAATAAAACATACGCCAACGATAAACAACGCCAACAGGAGGAGCTGTTGCGCCTGCAACAAGAACATGGCTATTCTCCGCTTGCCGGATGTCTGCCGCTTTTGGTGCAGATGCCTATCCTGTTCGGTCTTATCGACGTCGTCTACAACCCTCTCACCTACATTGTAAATGTCTCTAAAGAGTCTATCGCCTCTGCGATGGAGATGTCCGGTCTGGACGGTGCTATACGAGGAATTGAGGCAACGCTCATCAGTGTGATTCAGCAGTCTCCCTCTGAATATGCCGACATTTTTACCTCTGACGAGCTTAGCAGTATAGAATCGTTAGATCTCAACTTTTTCGGAATGAACCTCGCGACCACCCCCTCCTTTACCGACCTTGATATTATCTGGATTATACCTATACTGTCTTTTGCTACCATGATACTCTCCATGACCGTCTCTACCAAGATGTCGGGCGCGAAGATGGAGGGTTCTATGAAGATGTTGCCCTACATCTCCAGTTTCATGTTCCTGTTCTTCGGCTTTTCCATGCCTGCCGGAGTTACCTTTTACTGGATAGGCTCCAACCTATTAAATCTTGCACAGAGCATTATTGTTAGAAAAATTCATGACCCTGAAGTTTTAAAAGCACAGTTCCAACAGGAGATTGAGGAAAAAAGAAAGAATAAAAAGAAAAAGACCAAGGTAGTCAAGGTTGAAACGCCGGAGGGTGAGGTTGTGGAAAAGAATGTATCCCAGACCGAGCTTGAAAAGATACGACTGCAACAGGCACGTGATGCGTTTTCAAAGAAATATGAAGACTGATTGTGTCTTCTAAACTGATAGGAAAGGAATTTAAACATGCAAAACGAGATAATCTGCACCGGCAAAACCATCGACCTCGCCATCGAGGAGGGGCTCGCGCAGCTCGGTCTGTCTCGAGACGATGTCTCGGTCGAGATACTGGAAACACCGGTGCGTCGACTCTTTAAATCTACTCCGGCAAAGGTGAAGATAACACGTGACGAGCCGATACCCGTCCCGGTGAAGGAGCCTGTTAAGAGCGCACCGGCACCCAAAAAGCCTGCCGAGAAACCTGTTCAACAACAAAAATTGGCACCTCAAAAAAATGAACAGCCCAGTCAACCAAGCAAGCCGCAAAAGCAGAATAAACCTAAACAGCAATCCACCCCGAAACAGCCCCGCTCCAACGTGAGAACCGAGGAGGATATCGCAACGCTTAACCGCAAGACCGAGATTGCCACCGAGTTTTTGAATAAAGTTTTCGGTGCGATGGAGCTCGGCGATGTGACCATTACTCCCGAGACTGCGGACCGCGGTGCGGTGCTCGGAATAGCGGGTGAAAATCTGTCGATACTCATAGGCAAGAGAGGCGAGACGATGGAAGCGCTGTCCTACCTTACATCCCTTGTCGCCAACAGCATCGGCGGCAATTTTGAAAAAATGTCGTTGGACGTTGCCGGCTATCGCGAAAAAAGAGAGAGCGACCTCGGCGAGCTGGCAAAACGTATCGCTACCAATGTATTAAGCAGTGGCAGACCGTATGCGTTGGAGCCGATGAACCCATATGAGCGTAGAATAATTCACACCGCAATAGGAGAAATAGAAGGTGTTGCGAGTGAGTCACAGGGTGATGGTGAGCGTCGTCATATAGTTATCTATAGTGAGGCAGAGGGTCTCACCGACAATATTCGTTATTCCGACCGCGACCGTGGCAGACGTGGACCGAGGCGTGGTGAGCGCAACGACCGTGACGGCAAGTCCGATCGCTATGGACGAGGGAAAAATCAACGAGGCGACCGTGACCGCCGACCCAAACAACCCCCTGTAGTATCCACTCGTACCGAAAAGGTGGACGATGACACCGCAAAACCGCTTTTTTCAAAGATTGAGTTATAAGGCATCATTGTAGGAATACCAAATAATGAACATTATCATCGTCGGCGACGGTAAAGTCGGGTTCACCCTCACGCGCCTTTTGGCACTTGAGGGACATGACCTTGTCGTCATTGACAGTAAGGAGGAGGTGCTCACCGACTCCAAAAATCGTCTTGATGTTATAACCATCAAGGGCAACGGTGCTAACATCGACACACTGCGAGAGGCAGGAGCGGAGACAGCCGACCTGCTCATTGCAGCGACATCGATGGACGAGATCAATATCCTCTCCTGTATGCTTGCTAAAAAACTTGGCACCAACCACACCATCGCGCGCGTGCGCACCATGGACTACCTTAAATCTCTTTCTTTCTTAAAAGAGGAGATGGGACTTTCTATGACCATTAATCCGGAAAAAGAAAGTGCTATCGAGATACTGAAAGTGTTGCGCTTTCCTTCTGCCGTCAACGTTGATACCTTTGCGGGTGGCAAGGTTGAGGTGGTAGAGATTAAATTGATGGAGGGCAACCCCATCATAGGACGTCGTCTTGCCGATCTCCGTAGAGAGTCGCAGGACGGCTTCATTGTGTGTGCGGTTGACCGTGGTGAAGATGTGTTTATCCCCAATGGGGATTTCGTGTTTGAGGTGGATGATAAGATATCCATTACCGGCAATCGCAGTAAAATTTCAAGGTTTTTTAAAAAACTGCGCATATTTAAAAAGACGGTTCGAGATGTGGTTATCATAGGAGGCGGCACCATCGCCTACTATCTGACCCTCTCACTATTAAAGCAGGGTATACACGTTAAGATTGTGGAAAAGGACTATGCCCGTGCGGCACAACTCTGTGAGCTGTTGCCGGGCGCGAGGGTTATATGTGGCGACGGAACAACCACCGACCTTTGGCGAGAGGCACGCCTCGATGCCGCCGATGCACTGGTCGCGTTGACCGGCATGGACGAACAGAATGTTATCATCTCGTTGATGGTGCAAAATCCGGAGTGCAAGGTGGTCACCAAGATAAGCCGTCAATCCTTTAACACCATTTTAGAGGATCTGCACCTACACACCGTAATATCACCGAAATACATCACAGCCGCACAGATAGTCAGCTATGTTCGTGCCATGCAAAACAGCATGGGTAGTAAGGTCAATGCACTCTATCGCATCCTGGACGGACAGGTTGAAGCGTTGGACTTTAAGGCGGAGCACGGCGATTTTATCGGAATACCTCTTGCCGAGCTTGTGATTAGCCCCCTCGCGTTGATAGCCTGTATAATGCGCAAGGGGAAGATAATATATCCATCGGGTGAGTCCACCATCGAGGTAGGTGACCGAGTTATTGTCACCACCACTCTCCCGAGGTTACGGGATCTATCCGAAATATTTGAGTAGAGGGAACGCCACGACATGAATTTTAGGATGATCGGATACACGGTCGGAATTGTTCAATTGTGTATGGCGGTCCTGATGTTAGCACCGCTTTTGGTGTCGCTTATCTATTCGGGAGGTGACACACAGGCACTCATAACCGCCATCGCAATAACTGCCTTTGTCGGTTTTTTGCTGATGCTTTTAAAACCCAAGAACACACGCATTTTTGCTCGTGAGGGGTTCATTATTGTCGCACTGTCCTGGGTTACATTATCTGTATTCGGGGCACTGCCGTTTGTCTTTTCCGGCTCGACCGTCAGCTTTGTGGATGCGGTTTTTGAAAGCATGTCCGGTTTTACTACAACGGGTGCGTCGATATTAAGTGACGTGGAGGTGCTTGATAAAGGGATACTGTTTTGGCGAAGTTTCACCCATTGGATAGGTGGTATGGGCGTTTTGGTCTTTCTTCTCGCCATTCTGCCGCTATCGGGTGGTCGAAACATGTTTGTTATGCGCGCCGAGGTTCCGGGACCGACCGTCTCTAAACTTATGCCTAAGATGCGAACTACCGCCATGATATTGTACGGGATTTATCTTGTGCTCACGATAATCGAGATAATCCTGTTGATTTTGTGCGGCATGCCCTTATTTGACAGCATTGTTCACTCATTTGGCACGGCGGGAACGGGTGGCTTTTCCATAAAAAATGCCTCGATAGCGGCATATGAAAATCCTGCAATCGAGGTGGTAATAACGGTGTTTATGTTGTTGTTCGGTATCAACTTCAACCTCTATTTCCTACTGCTTGTGCGTCAGATAGGCAAGGTGTTTTTTGATGAAGAGCTGCGTGTCTATGTCGGGATCGTCATCGCGAGCATTACCGTCATCGCTTTTAATATCTATAATATGTATGACAGTGTCGGTGATGCGGTGCGAATTGCGGCATTTCAGGTTGCAACCATCATGACCACCACCGGTTATGCAACCGCCGACTTTGATCTCTGGCCGGAGTTTTCCAAAACACTGCTTGTCCTGCTGATGTTTGTCGGCGCATCTGCCGGCTCGACCGGTGGCGGACTTAAAGTCTCGCGATTTATTATCCTTGTCAAGTCGGTCGGCTGTGATCTGCGCTCCCAGCTCTTTCCGAGCAGCGTCAATATCGTTCGGTTGCAGGGCAGGAGGGTAGAGGAAAGCACCGTCAAGGAGGTTAAAACCTATTTTGTGCTTTATATGTTTATCCTACTCGGGTCATTTTTGGTAGTGTCGTTGGATGGGTTTTCATTCGAGACTTCACTCACTGCGGTGGTCGCATGCCTTAATAACATAGGCCCCGGTCTCGACATGGTCGGTCCGACCGGAAACTACTCAGAATTTTCTGTGCTGTCTAAAATAGTTCTGATATTCAACATGGTCATAGGACGATTGGAAATCCTCCCGATGATACTACTCTTTGCGCCGTCGGCATGGAGAAGATAGGCTGATTGTTTTACGCTTAAACAGAAAAACAAAGCTCGCCTTTGACAAAGGTCATCTGATTTTTCCCCTCAAGGGAGAGCGGGTCGCCGTCAAACACGCACAGATCGGCATAACATCCGACAGCTATACTTCCTATATGCTGTGAAAGACCGAGAATCTTTGCGGCTGTCAGCGTGATGGAGCGCAGTGCAGTCTCACGCGATAGCCCCTCACGCATAGCAAGCCCTGCCATTATCGGCAGATACTGCACCGGTATGACAGGGTGGTCAGTGCAAAGGGCAAACTCGACCCCCTGCTGCTCTAATATCGAGGCGGCACTCGGGGTGAGGTTGCGGAGTTCCGGTTTAGAGCGATCAACCATTATTGGTCCGATTATCATCTTCACACCGAGCTCGGCAAGTCGAGGAGCGATCATATACCCCTCGGTAGCGTGCACTAATGTCAAATCAAGAGAAAACTCCTGCGCAAGACGCACCGCGCTGAAGATATCGTCGGCACGGTGGGCGTGAATGTGTGCCGGCAGATGTTGCTTGGTAACCGCACCTAACGCCCTCGATTTAGGGGAATACTTCTCGTCCTCATTGTCGTATCGACGTGATTCTTCCAGAGCATTTCTAATAATAGAAAGTGTGCCCATCCGTGTCTCGGGGGCTTTTTGTTTGCTGTGATAGCAACGCTTGGGATTTTCACCGAGTGCCATCTTCATCGCAATCGGCTCTTTGATAATCATGTCGTCTACAAAATCACCGTGGGTATGCAGACAGGTGAGCGTGCCGCCGATGGGGTTCGCACTGCCGGGTCCGGTTACAATCGCAGTGACACCGCCCTTTATCGCCTCGTCAAAGCATCTATCCTGCGGATTGACACCGTCTATACCACGAAGATCTGCCGTCACCGGATCGGTGACCTCGTTGCCGTCCGCACCCTCAAAGCCCAGACCGTCTTCCCACATTCCTACATGGCAGTGGGCATCTATAAATCCGGGGTAGACCGACAGGCCGCGAAGATCGAATGATTCGCCATCAAAAGAGGGACATGCGCTCATTTCGCCGATCTCGGCAATGCGCTGTCCCTCAATAACTATAAAGCCGTTCTCAATTGTCCCATCAACTACGGTATGTACTCTTGCATTTTTTAGCAGTTTTTGCATAAATTCACCCTTAAGTCCTATTGATTAGCGTTTATATCCACAAAAACACGTTCATCTCCCGAGATATAACCGAGCTGCTCTCTTGCAATTCGCTCCATATACTCTGCCTCGGTCTCGGAGCCGATAAGCCTGTTAATCTCGTTAATCTGACTTTGCATAAGAGCTATGTCCGCAGAGACGCCCTCCGCCTCCGCTTTTTTCTGGCTTATCTGCATCTGTGTTTGAACCAACATGAAAAGTAGATACAGAGCAATAAAAGCCACACCCAGCCTAACTGCCAAGCCTGCCTTGCTCTGTCTTCTTCTTGTTTTTCTGTAATGGGGTGAGGACAAAACGCAATTTCCCTATGGTAGATTACATCTTATCAGAATTATACAACACTTTACATCCTTTTTGCAACTGTTTTTTTCTGTTTTTATGCAAAACTTTTCGATTATTGTGTTTTTCTTTGGCAATGCATACAATATGTTGTATTTTGCTGATAAAATAATTTCTCAGTAACAGAAAAAATCTTTTTAATTTTCTTCTCAGATAGGTTTCAAATACAAAGGTTTTTTTCATAACGGCGGTTCGGTAGCATAAAATTCCCACTAAAATGAAAAGAATTATATACCACCGAATTGTTCCGGCGAAGCTGTAGGTCACCGCATAGCTGAAAGAGAACACCGCCGCTATCGGAGCAAAAACAAGGTCTCTTATCGTTGTAGAGTGTCGGGAGTTTCCGCTTAAAAACCGTAAAACGTGGTAGAGTACACCGAGTAAAATCCCGGCACCCATGGCACCGATGGAGTCAGCACAAGCCATCCCGAGGCTTTGCGCCTCAATCATCGCATCATGCGCTTGAAAAAGCCCTCCTGCTTGGAGCCTTTATACTCCACAAAACTGATGTTTCCAAACACCTTGAGGTTGCCGGTATCGACCGACAAGGAGGAAATAGTTAGCTGATTTCCACCTATCACCAGACGACCGACCGCGGTGTCGAGTATAGCCTCGGTCTCGTTATACCCAACTATTTCGGTGATCCCCTCACAGGAGAGCTCGCGACGATTTATCATCACAATCTTATGTTGTTTTACACCCTCCGGTACCATGGCTGTTATCTTCGCCGATGCAGTATTCATTCTTCACAATCCTTTCCGAAAATATCATTGTTACGACTATAAAATAAATATGCGCGCTATGCTCTTTCTATTCTGAAAGATTGTTAAAATTTTTGTCGTTACAATTTAGGCACGAAAAAGGATGATGTTGTTAGATAGGGTGCTGTGCTATTATGCTTGCTAAATCTTCGGATGTTGTGTTATAATCATTTTATAGTCATTCAAAACCGAAGGATAGGAGATTATGAGACTGCTACTGTGTGAAGACGAAAGGGAACTATCGAGTGCACTCGTTAAGATATTAAAGCACTTCAACTACTCCGTTGATGCTGTTTTTGATGGGCAGGAGGCACTTGATTACCTCGAGGCGGGGAACTATGACGCCGTTATTCTCGACATAATGATGCCTAAGGTCGACGGTTTGACCGTGCTAAAACGCACACGCGAAAGTGGCAACAAAATCCCCATTATCATGCTCACCGCAAAAAGCACGGTGGACGACAAGGTTACCGGATTGGATTTTGGCGCTAACGACTACCTCACCAAGCCGTTTGACACCAAAGAATTGCTTGCAAGGTTGCGCTCCATTACAAGAACAGTGTCGGACAGCCGTTCCTCCGTCATATCTTTTGAAAACTTAAATCTCAACCGTGCGACCTTTGAACTCTACACCGACGGTGAAAGCATTCGGCTCGGTGGCAAGGAATTTCAGATGATGGAGATGTTATTGATCAACAACTCCCATGTCATATCGGGTGAGCGATTCATGGAAAAGATCTGGGGGTACGATAGCGATGCCGAGATTAACGTCGTATGGGTCTACATCTCTAACCTACGCAAGAAACTTGTGACACTCGGCGCAGATGTGATCATAAAGGCTGTTCGCAACGCAGGATACTCACTGGAAAAAAAGGTGCATGATGCTTAAAACATTACAGCGCAAATTTATACTGCTCACCACCGCTATCAGTATTGTCACCATGCTGTTGATCGGCGTGGCAATAAATGCTGTCAACTACAGAAATATAATATCCAACTCCGATGCGGTTTTGGACTTTCTCATAGAGAATGACATGGAGTTTGCACCCTCCTTGGTGGTGCTGGAGAGATTCTCTCGGGAACTTGCGTTCACCACCCGATATTTTGTGGTCGGCACCGATGAGGGTTTAGACATCAGCTTTGTCAACACCAATAATATAAGCTCGGTCTCGCCGGAACAGGCGATAGTCTATGCACAACAGGCAAAGGATGACGGGAAAGAATATGGCACGATAGAGAATTATCGCTATGTGAGAACACAATATAATCGTGCCGAGACCTTTTTGTTTCTCGACATTGAGGAGGAACTCATGAACTTTAACTCCTTTATGAATATGTCCATCCTTGTGTTTGTGACGGCGACAGCGGTTATCTTTGTACTATCCTGTGTTTTTTCCCGATTTGCGGTGACGCCCATTACAAAGAGCTATGAGCGACAAAAGAGGTTTATCACTGATGTCAGCCATGAATTCAAAACACCGCTTTCCATCATCAAGGCGGACTGCGAGGTGATAGAGATTGAGGGCGATGAATCGGAGTGGACGTCCAGCATAAAAAATCAGATAACGCGACTTAATTCTCTTGTAGAGGGGCTTATAACACTGACCAAGCTGGACGAGCAATCGATAAAGTCAAATCGCGTCGATATTCCGCTCTCGCTTTTGCTTTTTGAGACACTCGACGAGTTTGTGTCGTCGGCACAGAGCAAGAATCTATCCTTTGTGACAAACATTTTACCCGATGTTGTAGTTAAGGGGGATTTAAACTCGCTCAGAACCCTGTTCGAGACGGTGGTTGAAAACGCAATTAAATACGCCGATCCCGGCTCTCCCATCACGGTTCAGTTAAAAATGTCGGGTGGGAAAAAGTTGATAACCATCACAAATTATACCGCCGATATACCTGTCGGAAGGCATGACGACTGGTTCACTCGATTTTATCGCGAGGATGCCTCTCGCAACAGTAAGGGAAAAGGTTTTGGTATAGGGTTATCCATGGCGAAATCTATCTGCGACAACCATGGCGGCAAGATCTTCGCCGAAAGTGAGAGTGCGGGCATGGTCAAGATGAACGTGATTTTGTCTTGATGTTCATAGAACAGTGACCATGATTGGGATGAGTTGGGTTTCGGGGTTGGATGACTATTATATCGGACCCCCCCCTCATCTTGCTTTGTTTTCGCCCTCCATGTTTAGCAAAAACTCTTTCATCGTGAGTCCGCCTGCATAGCCGACAAGCTTCCCCGACGCTCCGATAACTCGGTGGCATGGCACAATTATGGATATTGGGTTTTTGTTGTTTGCCATACCGACTGCGCGGCACGCTTTTTCGTTGCCGACCGCTATTGCAATATCTTTATAGCTTCTCGTCTCACCGTATGGTATATCACAGAGTGCAGACCAGACCTTCTTTTGGAAATCGGTGCCAATTAATTTATACGGGACGTCAAAACACCTGCGTTTGCCATCAAAATATTCTAACAGTTGACCGTATACCATATCGGTAAAGCTGGTTTTTGACCCAAAATCGGTTATATTATTGGCATGTAATTTCTTTAAACATAAAAGGTTTTCGTCCCGGTACTCCATTATAAATAAACCCATTTTAGTTTCATAAATCGCAAAATTGTTCATTTTTGTGATCGTTCCTTTCTCGCTGTTTTCGGATTTGTGGCAGTGTTTGAGGTCTTGCTCTCTTTCCTGTATACCGCCGGCGACAAATGCGCCCGTTCTTTAAAGAATTTATAGAATGCCGAAAGACTGCCAAATCCTACCGAATAAGCAATGTCGATCACCTCGTCGTCAGTACTTTTTAGCAGCCTTGTCGCCTCTTTATATCGCAGGTCATTTACGTATACGGTTGGGGTTAGACCGTATACCTGCTTGAAAACATCGACTATTCTCCTGCGTGAAAAGCCGAGTTTGTCCATTTCGCTGTTTAATGTCTCCACCTCGTTAAACATGTCGTCGATGAGGTTTTTGAGTTTCTCGGCAATATCTTTCATCGGGTTGTAGTCTAAAAGATCACTCCTGCATCTTTTGCATGGTCTATAACCGTTTGCCACTGCCTCTTTTGAGGTTATATAAAACTCGACATTTTTCGCCTTAGGGTCCTTAGATCTGCAGGATGGTCTGCAATAAATCCCTGTCGATTTCACCGCATAGAAAAACATGGTGTCATAACGCTCATCGTTGCGAATTACGGCATCATACATTTCCTCGAAGGACATATCTATAACATTTCTAAATTCCTGCGACACACTGTCTCCTTATACTCCCTGAATACTATAACATAAAAAACGGTGAATTTCTTCCGAAAAGTGTATATTCAATTTTAATGTTTGGTTTAACAAACTCCGTGTCGGTATGATACCGTCACGGAGTCTGTTTTGATGGTCAAAATTAATACAATCAACCTGAAAATCAGCACATTTTAGTGGCAGAATTTCTAAACTATGCCCACCACATGCCTTTGGATTTTTCCTTGATTATCATATCTTTCAAGAAGAAGATAGCTTTGCCGAGACCCTCCTCGACGGTCATTAAGCTGTCCTCATGCTCGATGGAGAGTGCGCCGTCGTAGCCAATCTTAGCCAGCATGGAAATCATGTCTTTCCACAGTACCTCGTCGGTGCCGTATCCGCAGGAGCGGAATATCCAGGAGCGGTTGATCTCATCACCATAGTGTTTGGTGTCAAGCACGCCGTTGAGGGAAGTGTTTGCGACGTCCACCTTGGTGTCCTTTGCGTGGAAGTGGAAGATAGCGCCCGCCTGACCGAGGGCTTTGATGCTTGCTACCGGATCCATGCCCTGCCAGATAAGGTGGGATGGGTCGAAGTTTACGCCGATGTTCTCGCCGCACTCCTTGCGCAGACGCAGGGCGGTCTCGGTGTTGTAGACACAAAAGCCGGGGTGCATCTCCATTGCGAGTTTGACATCGCCGTGCTCCTTAGCGAACTTGTTCATCTCTTTCCAGTAGGGGATAAGCTTCTCGTTCCACTGGTACTCCAGGATGGTGCCAAAATCGTCCGGCCATGGGCAGGTGACCCAGTTGGGATACTGTGAAGTCTCACTGTCGCCGGGGCAGCCGGAGAAGGTGTTTATAGCGCTAACACCCATTTTCTCGGCAAGCAGAATGGTTTTTCTGATAGCCTCGTCATGCTCCTTTGCAATATCCTTGTTCGGGTGAACAGGATTTGCATGGCAGGAGAGCGCCGATACCATAACGTCATATTTTTTTATGGTAGCCATAAATTCATTGAATTTCGCCTCGTCGTTTAAAAGAACGTCCGGATTTGCATGAGCATTGCCGGGATATCCACCACAGGCGAGCTCGATAGCCTCAACACCCTGCTCGGTCAGATACTTCAAGGTATCCTCCAGTGAGCGGTCGGACATTAAACATGTAAATACGCCAAGTTTCATAGTAGTTGCCCCTTTCTAAATTCTTGTTAATTATGACATCGGTTTTTGCCGTGTCTTGATTACAGCAGGTCGTTCAGCGCCTTGAGGTCAGCTTCTATCGCCTTGAGCTGTTCCGTCGGCACTTCACTTGCCTCCGACTCTGCGACGGCGCAGGTTATGCCGAGCTCCTTTGCCTTTTTGATGACGCTGACCATATCCACCTTGCCGGTGCCTATGGTGAGACCGTTTTCCTTGTCGCCATCCTTAGCATGAAATAGGATCAAGCGGTTTTTAAACTTCTCCATCTCGGTGATAGGGTCATGATCACCGCAGTAAACCCAGTAGACATCG
>CAYJMO010000056.1:0-518 GCA_964371365.1 uncultured Oscillospiraceae bacterium | reverse complement strand
TCAAACTTGATTTTATCAGGATCGGTCAGCTCCGCAAGGATATCCATGTAGGTTTTGCCGTCCTCAATCTTGTACTCATGTGCATGGTTGTGATAGGCCACCTTCATCCCTGCTGCACTATAAAGCGGAGCAACGGCATTGAGTTTTTCCGCGAGCGCCTCAACATCGGCACGGCACTCGATAACCCAGTAAGGGCAGATGATAATGTCACATCCTATGGTCTTGTGATACTCGATAACCTCTTTTGGGTTGCCGAACATCATCTCCGCCTGCACATGGGAACCGGTGGCGACAAGGTTATATTCATCCAACCATTTCTTCACATCCTGTGCGGGATGATCGAAAAAGCCGGCAAACTCGACACCCTCATATCCTATCTCCGATACCTTTTGCAGGGCGTATTTAAGGTCGTCCTTCGATACGCTGCGCACCGAATAGAGTTGTATGCTTTTTTTCATATGTAATCCCCTTGTTGTTGTGCGTCAAGGAGGGGTCCCCTTGACGCAGTGTTATGTCAT
>CAYJMO010000055.1:10341-13870 GCA_964371365.1 uncultured Oscillospiraceae bacterium | reverse complement strand
CCACCCTGCAAAGCGGCATACCGAATGCGATAAAGGTATTTGACAAGGTGTTAAAGCCGCTCGGCAAGCGCCCCTTTGGGGTGAGGATTGACAGCGGTGACATCGCCTACCTCTCTAAAAAAGCACGAAAGATGCTGGATCAGGCAGGCTATAACGATGTGAAAATTATCGCCAGCAACTCCATAAACGAGTATATTATCAGAGATTTACAGATACAACATGCGGCGGTGGACGGCTATGGCATCGGCGAAAAGCTGATAACCGCCATGGACGATCCGGTATTCGGCGGCGTCTATAAATTAGTCGCGCTCAAACAGGGTGATGGATTTATTCCGAAGATTAAACTGTCGGAGTCCATAGAAAAGACGACCATTCCGCACCGCAAAAACGTATATAGGATATTTGACAGCGAGACCGGCTATGCCGAGGCGGACCTCTTGACCATGAGCGATGAAACGATAGACCAGAGCAAGCCGCTCACCCTCTTTGACCCGATAGCCACCTGGAAGCGCCGAACCTATAAAAACTTCTATGTGGAAAATCTGCAAAAGAAGATTTTTGACCATGGTAAACTCTGCTACACCCTGCCGAACGTCAAGACGATAAGGGCAAGGTGTCACGACAACGTCTCCCATCTCTGGGACGAGGTGATAAGGATGGAAAATCCCCACCGCTACTATGTCGACCTATCGCAAGCACTATGGGACGAGCGGTTTAAGGTTCTGAACAAGGTGCAGGGGGAGATTGCCAAATAATTTGTAAAGATATGATATCAGTCCACTCTCTCTCCACAGTAGGGGCAGAATTTTTTATGTGAGTTATTTATCGTTTCCCCTAATCCCTGTTCATGCTCTAACACGAACTTTATCAGATCTTCCGACTCCTGTTCCTGCTCCTTAACGATCTTTTTGAGCGCTTTTTCGTGTCGCTCGTTGTCCAGTTCCACGAAGCCGGCGGAGATAATACCGGTCGGGACCGCCACGAGACCTACCCCTAAAAACGCTATGACACTGCTGAACAGTTTGCCTATTGTCGTTACCGGCACGATGTCGCCGTAGCCCACCGTCGTGAAGGTTGCTACCGACCACCAAAAGCCGGAAAATGCGTTAATAAAGACCTCCGGCTGTGCGTCGGACTCTATGTTGTATATGATGATAGAGGTTATCATAATCAAAACGAATATGACCGACACCGACGAGGTGAGCAGTTTTGCCTTGCGCTTTAAAACCTTTTGCATGGAGGAGAGCGCACTGGTATAGCGGTGAAGTTTAAACACACGCAACAACCTGATGATACGCAGCGTGTCCAGCACCCTTGTGCTCATAGGTAAAAACATGGACAAAAAGAATGGCAGGATGGACAAAAGATCCACTATCGCCATAAATGAGAATATGTATTTGAGCATAGCGACCGGTCTGCTTTTATCCGGGTGCAAAAGATCGCTCGTCCATAGCCGTAATATGTATTCTATCGAAAAAATAAAGACCGAGACCCACTCGATGGCATCGGCAAGGATCAAAACCCTCTCATCGGTCGGCTCAAAGGTGCTCACCGTAATGCTGACAACGTTCAGCACAATAAGCACCATAATAGTTAGATCAAAGATACGGCTGTAAAAATCGCCGTCCTTGGCCGGGTTTATAATTTCATATAACCTTTTTTTCACTGCATCCTCTTTATAAATAATTATTTCATTTCCTGCGCGCGTATCTCAAGACCACGATCGATACAGGCGTCGCAGCCGCGTTTAATAACCTCGGCAAGATTGTCCCGCTCAAAGCTCAAAATGCTCTGTTCCGTCAGACCGCCCGGTGTGCATACCCCTGCAACCAGCTCGGTGGGGGATTTATCGCTCTGCATTAAAAGCTCTGCTGAGCCTTTAAAGGTTTGGGCGGTGAGTTTTAATGCGGTGTCGTAGTCTATACCTCTTGCCGCGACCGCCTTGGCAACACAGTCTATCAGATAGTAGACATAGGCGGGCGCCGACCCGTTCGCCGGCACGACGCTGAAAAGTTGTTCGAGCGAGAGCTCGGCAACCGTGCCTACACCCTCAAAAATCTCACGCACCACCTCGAACTCGCTCGATGATACGTCGGGCGTTTTGGCAAGTGCGCTCGCACCCATGCCGATAACTGCCGGTGCGTTGGGCATGACACAGACCACTCCGACATCACCGAGGTGCTGTTTTATCAACTCGGCGGTTATCCCTGCCGCAACCGAGATTATTATCTGTCGGTGCGTTATTTTTTGTTCCTTAAGCTCACTTAGCAGGGATCGGAACACCTGTGGTGCAACGGCGAGCAGTAAAAACTCACATTGACGCACCTCGGCAAGATCAACAGCCACCTTAAAGCCATCCTCTTTTAGCGATGCGAGTTTTTGCGCCGAGGTATCGAAGAGAATTATGTCGTCCCTTGTCAAAACACCGCAGTTTACCGCGCCGTTTAACAGGGCGCCACCCATGTGACCGACACCTATCATACCGAGTTTATACATGTTTTATCCTTTTCATTTTTACGCGCTATATAGTCCTTTAACTATAAAACAGCAGTGTCAAGACGGTGCTGAGTAGGAGCGTGCCCACCATCACCACTGCGAGCACTATCGCGATAATTCTTTTTAGTTTAGATGACATTTCTTTTTTCCTTATGGTTAATCGGAGTTCCAGCGGTAGCCATAACCCCAGACGGTCAATATATGCTTCGGACTGGAGGGATCCTCCTCTATCTTCATGCGTAGACGGCGGATGTTGACGTCCACTATCTTAACATCGCCGTAGTAGTTGTCCCCCCACACCCCTTTGAGTATCTGCTCACGCACCATGGCGACGTTAGGATTTTTGAAGAACAACATCATGATGCCGTATTCCACCTGAGTGAGGTCGATGGGAACGGAGTTCTTGTACAAGAGATGGCTTGTCGGGCAGAGCTCGAAACATCCGGCGACCAAACGACCGCCCTCCTGCTCGCTTGTCTCGGACGGCTGGGATATGCGCCGGCATAACGCCTCAACCCGTGCGAGTAGCAGAGCAACCGAGAATGGCTTGGTGATGTAGTCGTCCGCACCGATGGAAAGACCTCCTATCTTGTCCGCCTCCTGTGCCTTTGCAGACAGGATGATTATCCCTATCTTGCTGTTATCCTTTCGGATGATCTCACACAGGGAAAAGCCGTTCATCTTGGGTAGCATTACATCCAAAATAGCGACGTCAAACGGTTGTTTTGCCTCGTCTATATGCTCGAGCGCCTGTTCTGCCGACACCGCCTCCACCACTTCATAGCCGGTGACCGAGAGGTTGAGTGCCAGCATCTCACGGATGGAGGTCTCATCCTCCACAATCAGTATTCGTTTCATACAGAGCCCCTTTCATAATTAATACATTGCCCTTATGCCGTTAACTATATAATTCTCCTCATACTCCGACAGGTTGTCAAAGGTGGTGAGATAGAGTTGATCGCCGCCAAACTGTAGTATCGGCCACACCGTCCCCTCGCTATCAATAGGTGGGGTGGAAAAATCCGATATGTTT
>CAYJMO010000055.1:0-10331 GCA_964371365.1 uncultured Oscillospiraceae bacterium | reverse complement strand
AAATAGAGTTCCCCCTCCCCGCTGATGGCGGTAAGCCCATTCTCGGTTTCATGTAACGATAGGTTATTTATTCGGTGCGCCGGAATGCTGACAAAAAATGCAAACCTTGTGTTGATAAGTCCTACATACTTCGGTGTGTCGGTGTTCTGTGCCATGTCATAATAACCGACCGGCAGATAGTCGCTCGGGATATCGAGCTTTGTTTCAATTATGCCGGGTTGCTCTAAAATCCCGTCGTTGTCTATATCAAGGGAGTAGAGCAGTTGGTTGTCATGTGTTATGATCTGTCGTTCCTCGGCACTCAAGAGGCTAACCACTCCACCGCCCTCGAAGCGTAACAGGTCGGCACAAAGACGGTTTTGTACATCTAATCCCTCCAAAACCAGCAGCGTCTCATCCTCGTAGTTAGAAGGCTTTATGGAGTGCACCTGTAGCATGTCGGAGTTGGGCGAGCCTTGATAGAGTTGGATAGGGGATTCATCGGACAGTGATATTATCCTAAGCCCGAGTGCACCCTCTCGGGTGGTGGGCAGTGCGAAGATCAGCTCGTTCGTATCGCTCCCCTGAATGTCCGCCACCAAAAAGTAGCTGTGTTCCTGCACAAAGACGGGGGATAACGTGTCGTCCTTAAAGCTATAAACGGTTAAAAACTTTTCATTTGTGGTAGTGCCGGAATAGTTGACCACAAGGTTGATGTCCTGATCATCTTGAAGACGATAGAAGTCGACATCCTCTACACCGGTGCCGACACCGCGTATGCTGTGGGTGACGGTCAATACATCCCCCTTGGCGCGAAGTATGGCGAGGTTAATATCGGTGACGGTGTTGGAATCGCTGTAAAAGGTTATGATGGACGCGGTGTCGGTGAAGGACCCATCGTCATATAAAAGCGCACCGGAGTGTGCCCCCTCTTTGGGTGAGACGATGACCGCCTGCTCGCCGGCGTACGCCTTTATCGCGTTAAAGGCGGCGGTCTGTAGGCTGTTGGGCTGTGGTGCGACCAGCAACTCCTCTACATTCCCACCCATGTATACAGAGCTACAGCCGACAAGGGTGAGTAGAGCACAGAGCAATATTATGGCAAAAATCTTTTTCATTAAAAAGGCTTACATCTTTTCCGGTGCGTTGACACAGAGTATCGTCAGCAACCTTGCAATGGTATTTTTGGTCGCAACAGCAAGTGCTAAACGGTTGTGGGCAATTTTTTCCTCCTCACCCTTTATGCGACACTCGGTATAAAAGCGGTGAAAACCGGCGGCGAGTGACAGGAGGTATTTCGAGAGCAACGACACGTCATAGCTCTGCGCCGCCGAGTCGATAAGCTCCGGCAGTGCACCGAGCTGGATAATTAACGCACGTTCCGTCTCATGGGTGAGAGCGGTTGCATCTATCTCAAGATTGTCCGGCAGGCAAAGTCCCCCGTCGGCAAGCGTCGAAATCATGTTGCATATTCGAGCATGTGCATACTGAACGTAGTAGACAGGATTGTCACTGTTGGTCTGAACCGCGAGTTCCAGATCAAAGTCGAGGTGGGTGCCTGCCTCACGTAGGTTGAAGAAGAACCGCGCCGCGTCGACCGGCACCTCCTGCAACAGGGTGGTCAGCGTAATCGCCTTGCCACTGCGTTTGCTCATCCGCACAATCTCCTTGCCGGACATGAGTCGCACCAGCTGAACCATGATTACATCGAGGCGCTCACCGTCACCACCTGCGGCGGTTATTGCGGCTTTAAGACGTGCGATATGTCCGTGGTGATCCGCTCCCCATATGTCGATAGCGCGATCAAAACTGCGATCATTTAACTTGTTGAGATGATAGGCTATGTCGGCGGCAAAGTAGGTCGGCACGCCGTTACCGCGTATCAGCACCTCGTCCTTTTCTCCACCGCATTTTGAGAAGGCAAAAAAGGTGGTGCCGTCCTGCTCATAGGCAAGACCTCTCGAGCGGATAGCCTCAATAGCGTCCGCCACGGCGTCATTATCATAGAGTGTCTGCTCCGAGAAGAAGTTGTCGAACTCGATGCGGTACTCGAGCAGGGCGGATTTTATCGCCTCGACATTTTTTGGCAGGGCAAAGCCGACACATCGCTACGGGTGCGATCGTCGGCATTTTTTAGTATATCGCCCTTTTGCTGTGCGAATTCATTCGCAAGTTCGATGATATCCTCGCCCTTATATCCGTCCTCCGGGAACGGATGGGAGGGGTCGAATATCTGCATATAGCGTGCCGAAAGAGACGCGCCGAACTTGGCAATCTGGTTGCCGGCATCGTTTATGTAAAACTCTTTGGTGACGTCATATCCCGCGGTTTTAAGCAGGGCGGAAAGACTCTCACCCAGTGCACCGCCACGCGCGTTGCCAAGGTGCATCGGTTGGCGGATACAAACTCGACGTTATAGCGTTTCCTCTCACCGGTGTTGGTCCTGCCGTAGTCGGCATCAAAAGCCGCCGAGCACAGTATGTCGGCGAAAAAATTATCGTTGCAATAGAAATTTAAAAAGCCGGGGCCTGCCACCTCACAACGCTCGATATATCCGCTCGGTAGCGAGATATTTGCTAAAATCGCGGCGGCAATCTTCGGCGGTGCCGACCGAAAGCTCTTCGCGCCTTTTAAAGCTATGTTCGCGCTAAAGTCGCCGTTTTTGCGCTCACCCGGTCGCTCTATTTCAAACGAGGGCAGTTCACACTCCGGCAGTGCTCCCGAGAGGGTAGCCGCCGAAATGGCGTCCTTAATAAGTGTTTCAATCTGACACCGAGCGGTGTTAAAATAGTTTTTGTACATCCTGTTTCTCCGATTTTTGTCTGTATGTGCATGATGGGTGGTGTGTAGGGGACGGGTTGCCCGTCCCGACCGTTTTGCATCGGTTGCCGTTGTGACGACGGGAGGGGGAACATGCCCTACAACGGGGCAAAACCTACATCTCCTTAATAACAATATCCACCGTGTTGCTGGAGACGTTGTTGGAGTTTATGTCCACGTCGTAGCTAAACTTCAGCCGACCGCCTTTTTCGTCGAGGGTGTTGATGATATTGTTGCCACTTATGCCGAGCGAGAGAGCGCCAAAGCCGGTCTCATAGTGACAGACGTGGCGTTTGCCGGACTCAATGCTCAGGGTGGACTGATTTTTGCCAAAGCGTATCATGGAGACCCGACCTTTGGAGTCCACCTTGACGGTGGTGGTAGAGCCGTCATAGCCGGTCGCCTCCGTCTCACGGTAGGTGATAAAATAACTGCCGTTTTTTAGCTGAAACGCACCCTTTGTCATCAACGTCACGGTGTTTTCATCGTCGGGGGTTTTCTGCACCCCCTCTATTTTAATAAGATAATCTTCGTTCATTGTGTATCATTTCCTCATGTATATAGTCGTCGGGGTCGATGGTGGTCGCCTCTATATCATAACCCATAAACTGTCGTGCAAGCTCGGGGAACTGTTGTGGCAGATCGGAGATTAGATAGGTGGTGTCACCTCCGTTGCTCGAGAGCATCCCCTCATTTTTCAGATAATCGGCGGTGTATTTCGCCGCCTCGGCACCGCTGTCGATGAGCGTCACTCCCTCGCCCATGACCTTTTTAATAATAGGTGCGATGAGCGGATAGTGGGTGCAACCGAGAATGAGGGTGTCCACCCCTTTTTCTTTAAGTGGGGTGAGATACTGCCGTGCGGCGGTGAGGGTGAGCTCATCATTCTCGCCGACGTGACCGTGTTCCACCAGTGGCACAAACAGGGGGCAAGCGGCGGTAAAGACCTGTGCTCCATCCAACGCCCTATGATAGGAGCCGGAATTTATGGTAGCGGCGGTGGCGATAACGCCTATCCTGCCGTTTTTGGTAGCCTTTTTTGCCGCCTCGGCGGTTGGGTCAATGACACCGCAAATCGGAACATCGCTCCCTAATTTATCCACATCTAACACAGAGGATACGGTACCACAGGCAATGAGAATATATTTGACGTCATAATGTCGCAGGACGGCAATGTCGGATTTTGCGAACTGCTCTATAATGGCGGCACTGCGGTTGCCGTAGGGCACGCGTGCGGTGTCACCGAAATAGACAAGATCCTCGTTTGGCAACAACTCCCGCAGTACTCGCAGGGCGGAAAGCCCCCCGAGCCCACTGTCAAAAACGCCGATAGGGCGGTTGTGCATGTTATCTCCGTTCTCTAAATATAAAACACTCGGTTAGGTTTGTTGGGGAGGGAGCACCCCTCCCGTCATAGCGGTTATATTTACATTATGGTCGGTAGGGGAAACCTCTCCCCTACAACACGACCACAGTGTGTCATTAGCAATTAGTCCAACCAGCCATTCACCCTTAGCCTTTAGTCTTTAGTCTAAAACTACTCTTCCCTCGCGAGTTCCACCAGTCTATCCACTAACTCACCGGCAGGAATTCCGCTTTTTTCCATCAACATGGGGTACATACTTATGTCGGTAAAGCCGGGCATGGTGTTAATCTCATTCAGCAGGATTTCACCGTCACTGTGTCGTAGGAAAAAGTCAACCCGAGCAAGTCCGGCGCACCCCATTGCGGTGTAGGCGGTGCAGGCAAGCTCCCTTATCCTCTTGGACTGTTCATCGGTCAACTCAGCAGGGATTGCGAGCGCGGTGTCGTCGGTGACATATTTTGCCTCATAGCTATAAAACTCGGCACTCGGCAGGATCTCACCCACTCCGGAGGCAAACGGTCTGTCGTTGCCGAGCACGGCGCATTCTAACTCGCGGCCGTTTACCGCCTCCTCTATCAAGATTCGGGAGTCGTGTGCCGCGGCGGTCATTAATGCGGCGTGCATCTCGCTTATGTCGTGTACCTTGCTCACCCCGACCGACGAGCCTGCATTTGCCGGCTTGACAAAAAGCGGCATTCCGAGGTCGGTTACTATGCTCTCGATATGGGTATCCATTTCGTTCAGATCACATCGTCGCATCAGGCGGTATTTACAGTGTGGCACACCGGCATGTTCCGTTATGACGTTGGTAAAATATTTGTCCATACAGGCGGCAGAGGAGGCAACACCGGAGCCGACAAACGGTATACCGGCAAGCGTCAACAGCCCTTGCACGGTGCCGTCCTCGCCATTTTTGCCGTGCAGAACAGGAAATGCAACATCAATTTTTTGCCGTGTCGTGCCGGTCGAGCTGAGCGACTGGCAGTGCAACAATCCGCCTACCGCGGCGTCGGGTGAGAGGTATGCCGGTGTCGAGTCGGAGAAATACTCCCACGAGCCATCTTTTAGCATCTCGACATCACCGGGGAAGTAGAGCCAGCGTCCTTTCTTGGTTATGCCAACCTTGATGACCTCATACCGCTCGGCGTCAAAGCTGTTTATCACCTTTATCGCAGAGATGCAGGAAATATCATGTTCACTGGATTTACCACCAAAGAGCACTAAAACCCTTGTTCTGGACACGGCTCACCTCCTATTTTGTGGAATAGCCACCGGACTCAAAAAAACGATATAGCATTGTCGATAGGAAGTGTTTTTCAAGTTGATTGGCTATAATTATATTGTATATGTTTTAGGGGCGAATTATTCCGCCGGGGTTTGGGCTACTTCTGTCGCCTCGGGCAGTATCGAGGGATCTTCTATATTATAGAGCGGTGAACCCTCGAGATATGGGTTGCCGGGGGCGTGTACCGTATGGGATTGCAGATACTCCCGAATCTTTATATAACCCTGTGGGGTGAGGTGAAAACCGTCGGCGGCGGCGATATCCTCATACAGGTTGCCGGCATCGTCGGCGAGTATCTCGTGCAGGTCGAGGTAGAAAATCCCCTTTTCCCGAGCCATCACCGCAAGTCGGTCGTTGAGACCGTTGATGCGCACCACGCTGTACCGGTCGTCGGTGCCGCGAGAGGCGGTCTGGGGCGGCACACTCATAAGATATATCTGCGCCGACGGCACACGCTCGGCAAGTGCATCCACCAACATGGAGAAGGAGGCGACCATCTGGTCATCACTCATCCATACAAGGTCGTTAACGCCTATCAATATATATATTTTACGTGGGTTTTTCTGTGCGACTAAATCCACCGGCAGAACCAAATTGCCTGCGCCATCGTCTATCGTCTTGGTGACAAAACCGTCGCTGGACATGGATTTGACCGCAACACTTCCGGAATTCGGGAAGGTGTCATACACGTCCACAAAACCCTGTGCGAGGGAGTCGCCGATGAATACCGCGTCGTTAAAATAGCTCATGTCCACAACGCCATTCTCCTGCACCGCAAGCATACGGGAGGAGGGGGTTATCATTCCGGCGGTGTTGATGGTCTTTTGGATATCGCTCGGCAGTTCAAACTGAGCTATGACCGATGGGTCGCTATCGCCGTCGGCATCCTCGGGAGCGACCGTCTCGGAATCGGTCGCATCGCTGTTTATATCTGAATTCGGCTGTTCACCTTCCCCTACCAAAAAGCCGGACTGGAAAAACGCGACAAAGGAAAAGGACAGGACGGTGGTACTCACCACAAAGAATGCGACGAGCATAATTATCCTGTTCCGCGCGTATTTACGGCGCATCTCCTTTTGTCGGCGCATCTGGGACAGGGTACGAGCCTCACGTGGGTTAGTCTGCATCGTTATTCTCCAACTCCTCATCCTCCTTGTTGTCCATTCCGGTGACAAACACCTTCTCTAATACCGGCCAGACGTTCATGTTGATGATAAGG
Source organism: uncultured Oscillospiraceae bacterium (assembly GCA_964371365.1). Taxonomy (GTDB): domain Bacteria; phylum Bacillota; class Clostridia; order Oscillospirales; family Ruminococcaceae; genus CAYJBH01. The sequence goes on along the minus strand of CAYJMO010000055.1, from coordinate 3,662 downwards.
TTCACTATCGAGAAAAAGATGATGATAAAAAGAAGGAAGGTAAAGACGATAAAGTTGATCATAAGTGCCCACAGCACCAAACAGATGACGAAGAACAGTGCTGTGCGCGGTAAAAAGCCAAAGGTCAGCAACACTGCATTGCGGAACTGCTGTTTTAACGGCAGGTCGATAAGTGCGATCATGGTGTAGAGATAACAACTGCCGGTGGATATAAGTACCGTGAGTAGGACGGTGACCGAGGTTAACGCCAAAAACACAATGTTATCGTTCGCATTATAGGTGCTGCCATAGTACCACACCGCAAAGCCGGACATGGAGAGTAGCAGGGTGACGATAAGCCCTGCCGGTAAAGAGCGCTTGAAGTTCTCTTTAAAAGCGAGCTTGTATTCATGAAAGACATAGCAGGGTTTATTGCGTATCCGTTTGACCATGACCGCCGACAGTGCAACGATGGCGGGGCCGATGGTGATAAGTGGTATACAGCTGATGATAAACAATAGGTTCAGCTTGACAAGGTCGCCGAAGTCACGTGCAAATATCTCGATAAATCGGGCTATACCTTTTTTTGGGGGTTCGTCCTTGCGTACGCCTTTGCCCTCTTTAAGATAACCGGGTGTAAATAATCCCACAGATATACTCCTTATAATGTTTTAGTCTTGTTTGTTCATGCTTTTAATGTTGCGTAAAAAATCGACCGATTTGGCAATCTCTTTTTTGTACATACAACACCATATTATACCACATATAAGGGCGATTGTAAATTTAATAAAAAAATTATTTGTGAAAATTGTGCAAAATATCGCAAGTGCGACCACCAAAACGAGGCTGACGGTGGTTTTTATCGGGTGCAAAATTGTTCGATAGAATCGCTGTGCCACTATAGTGCGAAACAAAAACATGACAATGCCGGCGAGCGCGAGCGCGAGCGCGGTGCCGATTAAACCGAGCAAAGGAGTCAGCACAAGACAGAAAACGATGGTGAAAAGGAGCGAGAGAGCGATGCCGATAGTGTCAAAAAGCGGACGACGCGCGATGGATATGCCGTAGACCGTCGTCTCGCTGATTATGAGGAAGAGAGGCACCAACGATAGAAGTGGGAACAGCTGCATCCCGTCGCGGTACGCCTCCCCTAAGACCAAAAACATCACGTCCTCAAACATGCAAAGGAGCATGAAAAACAGCGCGGTCAACAGCGTGACATAGTCATGCACCTGTGATATCTCTTTTTGGTGCTCACGATAGTTTTTGTAGATGAATGCCGACCAGTAGACCGCAAATCCTGCCTGAATGACCGCTATGACGTTGGAGAGCAACAGCACCATGGAAAAAACGCCCTGCTGTGCCGTGCCAAATCGATCGCCGACATAGATCTTTGAGAAAAGAGAGGAGACGTATATCATGACCGGAGTCGGCGCGAGCGCGAGGCCGTAGGGAAGGATCACCCCGAGTGAGCCTTTTTTGAGAGAGGTAACGTCGGGGAGCACACGGTCACGGCGTGCAACCGCAAATATAAGCGCAAAGACGGCAAGTCCACCGGTCAAAAATATGACCGCCATGTCAAAGGTCGGTGCGACAAATGTCCCAGCGACAAAGAAAAGGCGGCTGAAAAATTGCAGACCGATACTCTCAAGGGTATAAAGTCGCAGACTTTGCTCCATGCGATAGGCTATGTTATAGTACCGTGCCAACATTAAAAACAGCGCATTGATGTATAGGAGTGGCAGGACATAGCTCGGCATCGGATCGCTGAAAAATAGCGCAATAAACCCCTCGGCAAAAAACAGCTGAGACACCACGCCCACCAAAACAAGGGTGCTCACCGAGATAAAGGCGCACAGAGTAAAAAGCCGCCTCGTGCCCATGCCGAGCGGCGGCTCGTTAAAAAAGCGTATAAATGCCTGATCAAGACCGAGCACCGTCGTGTTCATGATAAGGGTTGCCGTCGAGATAAAGATATCAACCGGACCGAAAATCTCCGGCGGCATGAGGTAGGTCGTCAGCAGTACCGACAGACCGTATATTATAAAGTTGATGTAGGTGGCTACCGAGTAGGAGAGCGCATTTTTTAAAAACCCGACCACCGAAAACTGTTTTGCCAAAAATTCATCTCCGTTGATGTGTTGTTGTATTGATTTGTTATTTGAGTTTTTGTTGTAGGGGTAGGGGCGACCCTGTGTGGTCGCCCGCAGTTGACGATGTGTCCACTAATCGGGCGACCACATAGGGCCGCCCCTACAACATCAATCGCCATCACCGCCGCCGCCATCACCGCCGCCGTCTCCACCATCGAAGCCGCCACCGCCGTCAAATCCACCGCCGTCACCGCCGAAGTCACCGCCATCGTCCCAACCGCCGTCATCAAAACCGCCGTCATCACCAAAATCGCCATCATCAAAACTGTCGTCAAATGTCTCGTCGAGGGGATCGATATGTCGTGGAGCATCGTTCGGGAAGGTCTCGCCCCCCATAATTCCGGATCGGTCGGGGTTGATAGGTTGTTTTGAGGCGCGGTATTCCTCTTTATACTGCACGCCGAGGGCTTGCAGTGCGTCCTTTACCTTTTGAAGCTCCTTTTCCGCCCATTTTCTTTTATGTCCGTAATATAGGGCGATCAGTATACATATCACCGAGATTATCATGCCGACTTTGCGATACACAAGAGTGAAAAATATCGCACCGACTATAAAGCCGACAAATCCTCGGCTGTATTTTTGGGCAAGTTTTGCATAGTATTGACCGTGGCGTTTGAGCGCATCTCGCTCGTCAAAAAAATGTTGCAGGTGGGGTAGCGGTTCAAAGTTGTTGTCTTGCATATCTATTCCTTTATATACTGTTTTATCTCATTCAATCGCCTTTTTGCCTCCTCTTTCGAGACATATGCCTTGTCGATATAGCCATATATTCTGGAGGCATAAGCGGCAAAGCCGGGCGCAACCTTTTTAAGTTTTATCGGGTCAAGGCGCAGTGCGTGAAAGATGTGCACCCCGATCAGAGCACAGTATTTAAGTAGGTTAAAGCGTGGTTTGTACCCCTCACCGAAGAACTCCCCCGTCGGAGGGTCGCGGTGTACACGCGCTAATAGGGCACACATGCGCATATATGCAGGCGCGTCGCCGTCGTCATAAAAGCTTTTTAAAAAGTCCTCGTCAAAGGGGTAGATCTCGGTGTCGTTTTGCAGGTCGAGCAGAAGTTCCTCCTCGCTTGTGATATAGTCCGCCGTCTCATAGATGACCGGATCATACTCCTGCTCGATGGGGTAGGGACGAATAATTCCGCACCCCTTGCCGGCATAGTAGACCTCGGCGAGGGCAGTGCTCATCCAGTTATAAATTCTGTCCGATACCACCACCCACTGTTTGACGGTATAGTCCGAGATGACATGGAAGTTGGCATATCGCTCCTGCATTTCACCTAATCGTTCGCATTTCCACTCGCTCGGATGGGGTCGGTAGACTATCGATATGTTCGGCAGGTCGGTGAGTGCTTTTTCAAACCAGTCCAGTGTTTTGTCCATGCTCTTTTTGTTGGTATCACGAAAGCCTCGAAAGTCAAGGCCTGCCATACTGCTGAGCTCCTCCACCTCGGCGTCGTCCATGTTGGCGTAGCCGAAGGAGGATATATAGAGTATCAGTTTGTGGTCGGGATTTATGCCAAAGTCGTGG
>CAYJMO010000054.1:12216-14950 GCA_964371365.1 uncultured Oscillospiraceae bacterium | reverse complement strand
TCTCCTCCTACGACTATCTGCCGGCCTCGGAAACGCCGTGGTGGTTCAGCTTAATTCCGACACTGTTAATGCTCCTCGGGCTCGGTGCTATCTGGTATTTTATGATCTACAGCCAATCCGGTGCGCGTGGCGCGATGAACGTCGGCAAGGCAAAGGTCAAGAGCAACGGCGATGAGGGTCGCAAAAACACCTTTGACGATGTCGCTGGAGCAGACGAGGAAAAGGAGGAACTCACCGAGATTGTGGAGTTCCTGAAAAATCCCAAAAAATATAACGAACTGGGCGCGAGAATACCACGCGGAGTGCTTTTTGTAGGCCCTCCCGGTACCGGTAAAACCTTGCTCGCACGAGCTTGCGCAGGCGAGGCCGGAGTGCCGTTCTATTCCATATCCGGTTCCGACTTTGTGGAGATGTATGTCGGTGTCGGTGCCTCCCGTGTGCGTGATTTGTTCGATAAAGCCAAGAAAAGCTCCCCTGCAATAGTCTTTATAGATGAGATTGATGCGGTCGGTCGTCAGCGTGGCGCCGGTCTTGGTGGTGGTCATGACGAGCGTGAGCAGACACTCAACCAGCTTTTGGTCGAGATGGACGGTTTCGGTGTGAACGACGGTGTTATCATCATCGCCGCTACCAACCGTGCCGACATTTTGGATAAAGCACTGCTTCGCCCCGGTCGCTTTGACCGTCAGGTATATGTCGGTCTGCCGGACATTAAGGGTCGTTTTGAGATACTAAAGGTTCACACCAAGAAAAAACCGCTCGCCCCCGATGTCGACCTCAACACCATCGCCAAGGGCACACCCGGTTTTACCGGTGCTGACCTTGAAAACCTTGTGAATGAGGCGGCACTGCTCGCCGCACGTCACGGTCGCAAGGCGATAACCATGTTTGATATCGAGGAGTCCACCGTCAAGGTTGTGGCAGGTCCCGAGAAAAAAAGCAGAATAATTACCGAAAAGGAGCGTCGCCTCACCGCCTATCACGAGGCAGGTCACGCAATAAGCACCTTTTTATTAGAAAATACCCATCCGGTGCACACTATTTCCATCATTCCGCGCGGTATGGCAGGTGGATTTACCCTAAGCCTACCGGAGGAGGACACCAACTATCGTACCAAAAATCAGATGTTGGACGAGATTGTCACCCTGCTCGGCGGTCGTGTTGCGGAAAAACTTGTGTTAGACGACATTTCCACCGGCGCGTCCAACGATTTAGAGCGCGCAACAGCGATAGCTCGCAACATGGTCACACGGTATGGGTTTAGTGATAATCTCGGTCCCGTTGTCTATGGCGGCAACCCGTCCGAGACGTTCCTCGGTCGTGATTTTAACCAACAAAAACAGTATAGTGACGCGGTTGCTCTCGAAATAGACACCGAAATCCGCCACCTTTTGGATACCTCCTATGACAAGGCGGAGAAGATACTGCTCGACAACATGGAAAAACTTCACAAGGTCTCGGCAGAGCTGCTTGAGCGTGATAAACTGGACGGTGACGAGTTCAAAAAGCTGATGGACGGCGAGGAATTGCCACCCTTTGAGCCCCGTGCGGAAAAATTGCCCATCGACCTTAAAGCGCTCGCGGAGCAGGAAAAGGTGGAGATTTCGCAGGAGGGAATTGAGGAGGCGAAACGTCAGTTGGATGAATCGCTCGCTGAAAAATCTGCGCAAAAGGATGAACTTGAACCGCAGAGCACCGAGATAAAAGACGAGCCAAAAGAGGAAATAACCGAAACACAAGGGAATGAAGATGCCGACAAAAAAGACCCAGACCTACGATAACGAGAGCATACAGAGCTTAAAAGGTGCAGACCGGGTGCGAAAGCGCCCGGGTGTTATCTTTGGCAGTGACGGCATTGAGGGATGTCAACACACCGTTTTTGAAATTCTATCCAACTCCATTGATGAGGCGAGAGGCGGTCACGGCAACAAGATTAATATAAAACGTTATAAGGACGGCAGTGTCGAGATCGAGGATTTCGGTCGCGGCATACCGGTGGACTATAACCAAAACGAACAGCGGTTCAACTGGGAACTGCTGTTTTGTGAACTCTATGCCGGAGGTAAGTATAACGCCGACGACGAGAGTTATGCCTACTCGCTCGGTCTCAACGGTCTCGGGCTTTGCGCCACCCAATATGCGTCCAAATACATGACGGTGGACGTCTACCGTGACGGCTTCCATTATCACCTTGATTTTGAGCGCGGTGAGGTTGTGGGAGAGCTTAATAAAGAAGAAACCACGCGAAAAAAGACCGGCTCTAAGATAAAATATCTGCCGGACGACGATGTGTTTACCGATATTTATATCAGTGCGGACTATCTGCACGACACCATAAAAAGACAGGCGGTGGTCAACGCCGGTGTCATCTTTGAGCTGGTTATCGAGACGCCGGAAGGTCGGCAGGAGACAACATATCTCTATGAAAAGGGGATAGAGGACTACCTCGCCGAGGTGGTGGGGAACGATTATTTGACCCCCATCCTCACCTGTTCCAGCTCGGCGGTCGGTCGCGACCGTGAGGACAGGCCGGAATATAAGGTTCAGATGAACGCGAGTTTTTGTTTTTCCAACAAGCAAACTTTGCTGGAATACTACCACAACTCCAGCTACTTGGAGCACGGCGGCTCGCCGGAGCGTGCGGTCAAGACTGCCTTTGTCAACCAGATAGACAGCTTTTTAAAGCAAAAAAACCTCTATAAAAAGGGGGAGAGCCGCATAACTTTTGCCGATG
>CAYJMO010000054.1:11549-12167 GCA_964371365.1 uncultured Oscillospiraceae bacterium | reverse complement strand
CTTTTCCACCCAGACATCGTATGAAAACCAGACCAAAAAGGCGATAACAAATAAGTTTATTGCTCAGGCGATGACCGACTTTTTAAAGCACCAGTTGGAGGTTTATTTTATCGAAAAACCGGAGGAAGCACAGAAGATCGCCTCCCAGATATTAATCAACAAGCAGAGCCGTGAACAGGCGGAAAAGACAAGGCAAAACCTCAAAAAGACCATCGCTCGCCACATAGATAATGCCAACCGCGTGCAGAAATTTGTGGACTGTCGCACCAAGGATCTCTCGGTGCGTGAGCTGTATATCGTGGAGGGTGACTCGGCGCTCGGAGCATGTAAAACAAGTAGAAACGCCGAATTTCAGGCGATAATTCCGGTGCGTGGCAAGATACTCAACTGTCTGAAAGCGGACTATGCAAAAATCTTTAAAAACGATATTATAACCGATATTATTAAGGTTCTCGGTTGCGGTGTGGACGTGCCGGGCAAGGCAAAGACCGGCATCGCCGGCTTTGATATCAACTCACTGCGGTGGAACAAGATAATAATCTGTACCGATGCGGACTATGACGGCTATCAAATCCGCACCCTGATATTAGCGCTCTTCTATCGCCTTATGCCGGAGCT